>JALRIU010000097.1 GCA_023255355.1 Pseudomonadales bacterium
GGTATGGATACCGATCAAAGCCTCGGTTATGTCCTTGATTTAGTCAAACAAGAAAATCCCCTCATCGATCTTGTCCTGGTAACTGGCGATGTGTCTACCCATGGCACACCAGAAGCCTATGAACGTTTCAAGAACTATATGGACCTTTTTGATGCGCCAGTCATTTGTCTGCCGGGCAACCACGATGATAATTCGATTATGGCTGATCATTGTGGTGACATGATGGTTGGCCATTATGTATTAGCAAATTGGTTGGTTGTCTGTATTGATTCGACAATTAATCGTCAAGTGGGTGGTTTGGTTGAACAATCTGAAATTGAGCGTTTACATTCGCTGGCTGCTAATCATCCAGATAAAAACATCTTGGTGACATTTCACCACCCGCCTCTATCTATCGATTGCGCTTGGCTCGATCCTCAACGGATAAAAAATGGCGACGATTTTCTAAACAATGTTACTAGCATTCCCAATGTGAAGTTAATGCTTTGTGGCCATATCCATCAAGAATGGTCTGCTGAATATAATGGTGTGCCAATCATGTCCACACCTAGTTCGTGTATTCAATTTAAACCCAAATGCTATGATTTCACGATAGATACGTTAGCACCTGGCTATCGTCGAGTAGACCTGAGTGCTGATGGAAGTTATACAAGCCAAATTTCACGCGTGGTAGGTGCTGACCTTACCATTGATTTTGAATCTTCTGGCTATTAAAAATACCTCTAAACGAGTTTAATCCTGCTTAAATTAACTGCACTAGTGCAGTTTTCCTTTATATCCTTTAATATCCGATGAACTATTGCTATAACGAAGCCCTTTAAAGACAATTATTGTGGGCAAGATAAAAGGAAATTTAGGCTTTTATGAGCACATATAACGCTGATGCTATTGAGGTATTAACCGGTCTGGATCCAGTTCGTAAGCGCCCGGGGATGTACACCGAAACCTCACGACCCAACCATCTAGCCCAAGAAGTTATCGATAATAGTGTTGACGAAGCACTTGCCGGACATGCCACCCAAGTAAAAATAATCCACCATAAAGACGGCTCGCTAAGTGTCGAAGACGATGGTCGTGGTATGCCAGTAGACCTGCACCCTGAGATGAAGCGTCCAGGGGTTGAGGTCATTCTTTCAACACTGCATGCCGGTGGTAAATTCTCTAATAAAAACTACCAATTTTCTGGGGGTTTACATGGCGTGGGTATCTCCGTTGTAAACGCGCTTTCTAAACAAGTCGACGTACGAATTAGGCGCGACGGTCAGCTCTACGAAATTAATTTCGCCAATGGTAATTTGACCCAAGAACTAAGAGTGATCGATACCGTTGGTAAGCGTAATACAGGGACCAGCGTAAAATTTTATCCAGATGAGCAGTATTTTGATTCTGTAAAATTCTCGATTCCTCGCATGAAGCACGTTTTACGGGCAAAAGCAGTACTTTGCCCAGGTCTACGCGTCATTTTTGTTGACGAAGTGACTCCAGATAACAGCGAAGAGTGGTTTTACGAGGATGGACTAACTGACTATCTGAAAGGGGCGACAGAGGGCTATGAAACACTGCCATTTGTTCCTTTTGTGGGTAGTTTTAGTGGTAATCAAGAAGGTGTTGACTGGGCGGTTCAGTGGTTGGCTGAAGGAGGCGAGATTACTCAAGAGAGTTACGTTAACCTTATTCCTACAGCGCAGGGTGGTACTCACGTAAACGGCTTGAGAACAGGTCTTTTAGAAGCCGTTCGCGAATTTTGTGAGTTTCGTAATTTATTGCCTCGTGGTGTTAAATTATCACCTGAAGATATTTGGGATAAGTGCTGTTTTATATTGTCTGCAAAATTGGCCGATCCACAGTTTTCAGGCCAAACCAAAGAGCGTTTATCATCGCGTGAATGTGCTGCATTTATTTCTGGTGTCTCTAAAGATGCCTTCTCACTTTGGTTAAACCAACACACCGAAGAAGCCGACAAATTGGCTGAGATGTTTATCTCTAATGCCCAATCAAGACTACGTAAAAACAAAACCGTTGCTCGCAAACGCATTAGTGCTGGCCCTGCGTTACCCGGTAAGCTGGCTGATTGTTCTGGTGCCGAAGCGATGCGTGGCGAATTGTTTTTAGTCGAAGGGGACTCGGCGGGTGGCTCTGCAAAACAAGCTCGCGATCGTGAGTTTCAGGCGATTCTGCCGCTGCGTGGTAAGGTCTTAAATTCATGGGAGGTAGATTCTTCTGAGGTGTTGGCCTCAGCAGAAATTCACAACATCGCAGTAGCGCTTGGGGTGGACCCCGGTAATGATAATTTAGAAGGGCTTCGCTACGGCAAGGTCTGCATTCTCGCTGATGCAGATTCGGATGGTTTGCATATTGCCACCTTGTTATGTGCCTTGTTCGTACGTCACTTCCCTGCCCTAGTAAAAGCTGGTCACGTCTATGTTGCAATGCCCCCGCTATATCGAATTGATATTGCAAAAGACGTATATTACGCCCTCGACGAGGCCGAAAAGCAGGGTATTTTGGACCGAATTGAGGCTGAAAAGAAACGTGGTAAAGTCAATGTACAGCGCTTTAAAGGTCTCGGTGAAATGAACCCAATGCAGCTGCGCGAAACTGTTATGAATAAAGATACCCGCCGCCTCGTTCAGCTAACCATCGAAGCAGGAGATGGCACCCATCAAGTCATGGATATGTTGCTATCGAAAAAACGCGCGGGTGATCGCAAAGACTGGCTTGAATCTAAAGGCGATTTGGCAGAAGTCTCATAAGCAATCGTAAGTTTCAAACAAACCGCTCTCAAGGGGCGGTTTTTTATTTTTTAACTTTAATAATCCTTTACGTTAGACTCACCATACACAAAGCATAAAAGGTTAAATTGACCCGCTATGAAAGTTTTCAATATCGTTTTTGTCTTTATTTTTTTGGGCCTCACTGCATGTGCAAAAAACGGTGGCGACGTGCCCCGTGATCAATTACCCATAGAACATTTACCCGATCAAGCCCAAGTGCTTGGTTACAACCTTGAGCTCTATTTGCAGGAGCGTAAAGACGAGTTTACCGGCCATTTAGAAATTGATTTAGTGCTCAATGAGCCTACCTCGCGTCTTTGGATTCACGGTGCGCAATTGCGTATGGGTGTTATTCAAATTATTGGTGCAACGATCAGTAATGGCGAGTGGTACCAACATACGCCAGAGGGTTTGGCGAGTATCGTCTTTGATAAAGAGATACCTGCTGGCCACAGTAAGCTCATTTTGGATTATTCAGCACCTTACAGCTCAGGACTTAAAGGCTTGATTCGTAGCAAGGACAAAAAATCCTATCTTGCTAATATGGCCGAAGCCGGTGCCCGCTATGTTTTGCCGGGTTTTGACGAGCCTAAGTTTCGAGCACCGCTGACTGTATCTATAAACTTACCAAAACAACTCAGTGCCCTGACTTCTAGCAATCTGATGATTGAAACACCGCTTGAAAATGAGCGCCATGTATTGTCGTTTGCCACTACCGAGCGCTTGGTATTGGGTGATTTTGGTTTGGCTGTTGGTGAATTCACTGAAAAAAACCAAACCAATAATCTTCGTTTTATTAATACAGATCTGCGGGCTGATTTGATTGCGACGATGTCGGCTATCGAAGCAGATAGCCAACAACCGTACCCATACAAAACCTTAAATATTATCGCTATGCCTGAGTTTAACGAGTCGATCAATGCAGCGGGATTGATGGTTAATGTGGGTCAACATCCTGCCGCCTATGCCCAGCACATGGCTTCGCAGTTTACAGTCATGCCCGCTGGGTTTAGAAATTGGCGTACACGTTGCGTGGCGACCGGAATAGCTCGCTGGTTAGGGCTTCAAGCTATTCATAGCAAGCAAGTTATCAGTGCTCAAGTCCTCTCAGAACAATGGGTCCAAGCGAGAAATATAGGCAAATATGCCCTGGGTGAAATCTGTTGGGATATGCCAAGTGATTTAGTATTTAGTACTGAGAATAATGAGGATCACTTACTTATTACGGGTTTGCTAAGTCAAATATCTATGCAAGACGTTGGCTTGGCGCAACAGCTTTGGGTGGATGCATTGCAGCAGCGTGAAGATGAGCGCTTAGTCCAAGATTTTCCAGCTAATGTTTATCAAGGTATTTATCCACTATTACAAACGGGCCAATTGACGCCTAATAAATGTACAGAGCCCTGCTTGTATCCATGGTCTGACAATGCCAAGCCAATAACTGCTGCAGAGGCATTGGCCAACCCATCAGATGTCGACCATTCAACATGGCGTGGTTTGTTGCACAATGACGATGTGCGTGCCTATTTATTGGATGTGTTTGAACGCAGCAAAGGATTCCCGCCAGCATCTGCGCAGCGCGTTTATGGTGACGCCTGGCAGGTTGCGTTTGGCCTTGCTATGCAAAAGGACTTTGACCAATGGAGCAGTTATTTGCGTCGTATTGCCGCTGAGGCAA
Source organism: Pseudomonadales bacterium (assembly GCA_023255355.1). Classification (GTDB taxonomy): domain Bacteria; phylum Pseudomonadota; class Gammaproteobacteria; order Pseudomonadales; family JAHEIH01; genus JAHEIH01. The sequence goes on from JALRIU010000097.1 coordinate 4,453, forward strand.
AAGAGCCGGCTGTCCGGATGAATGCTCTGTTTGCCTTGACTGAATCTACTGATGAGCGTGTTATCGCTTGGTTACAGCAATTGTTTTTTAATCAGGTCCTCAATGAAAAAGACGCCGATGTCTTATTTAATCGCCTGATGTCGTCGCCGCAAGCCTCAGTGCAATTCAATTGGTTTACAACCAATCGCGATAAATTAATGCGTAAAATGACGCCTGCGCAACGAGCACATTGGCTAGATGCACTAGGTAATTTATGCGGTGAACAGTTAAAAGCGTCCGTTGTTGATGCTATGCAGCCAGTAGCTAAATTTATTTATCGGGGTGAGGCGCGGCTACAAAGAGCCTTGGCAAAGATAAGCTCGTGTTCGGTTGACTAAGTTTTGTCATAAATCAAAGGCAAAAAGTGGTTTTTAGTGCTAAATATAAAACATTAGAAATTTATTTTGCGAGATTACAATGACCAAAAAGCACATGCCTAATATGGTGTCAGTCATGACGCCGTTTCCCCATTTTATTGCGCCAAACGCAACACTCGCAGATGCCAATGACATGATGGAAAAATTTAATATCCATCATCTGCCAGTTGTTGATGAGGGTGATATTATCGGCATGTTATCCATGCGAGATATGTTAAAAGCCATACATTTAGGTGAAAGCCTAAGAAACCAGCATGACATCTTAGTCTCAGATTTGATCCATCACAGGCCATATATGGTTGATGTGAGTGACCCGCTGCCTAACGTGTTGCATGCCATGTCTGACAATCATATTGGCTCAGTCATTGTGTTAAAAGACGGTGACCTCGCCGGTGTATTCACGACCAATGATGCCTTGCGGCTTTATGCAGCTGCACTTGAGGATGCATTTCTCGCCAACCCTGATGGCGATGATGCAGCTTAACCTACTTTTAAGGTAGAGTTAGTATTTTAAGAATAATCAGAGATCATCATGAAACGTCTTTTTATTGCGCTTAGTTTACTGTGCCACGCTTCAATTTCTATAGCTGCTGATAAACCTAATATCCTAGTGATTATGGGTGACGATATCGGGTTGACCAATATCTCCTACGTAAGTCGAGGGATGATGGGCTACAAAACGCCTAACATTGATCGAATTGCTAACGAAGGGATGTTCTTTACTGACTATTACGGCGAGCAAAGTTGTACGGCGGGTCGCTCGGCGTTTATTTTAGGACAAAGTCCGGTGCGAACAGGTTTAACCAAAGTAGGTTTGCCGGGTGCGCCAGAGGGTATTCATCCAGATGATCCAACCATTGCTGAGATATTGAAGCCTCTCGGTTATACCTCGGGCCAATTCGGTAAAAATCATCTCGGCGATCGCGATGAATTCTTGCCAACCAATCATGGTTTTGATGAGTTTTTTGGCAACTTATACCATTTAAATGCTGAAGAAGAACCCGAGCGCGAAACGTACTTCCAAGATCCACGCTTGCAAAAAATGTTCACCCCTCGCGGTGTTATTCATTCCTATGCTGATGGCCGTATTGAAGATGTAGGCGCCCTCACCAAAAAACGCATGGAAAAGATCGATGACGATTTTTTAAATGCCAGCGTCAGTTTTATGCAGCGTGCGCATAAAGCCAACAAGCCGTTCTTTGTGTGGTTTAACTCAACGCGTATGCACTACTTTACCCATGTGCCCGATGAATACCGCGGTCGTTCTGGTTTGAATGAATATGCCGATGGCATGATTCAACACGATGACAATGTAGGTGTGTTGTTGAAATCGTTAGATGACATGGGTATCGCCGATAATACCATCGTGATTTATACCACCGACAACGGACCACATTTAAACATGTGGCCCGACGCCGGCATGATGCCCTTCCGTGGTGAAAAAAATACCAACTGGGAAGGCGGCTTTCGCGTCCCCGCCTTTGTGCGTTGGCCAGGCAAGGTTGCACCCGGTTCGGTGTATAATGGCGTGATGTCTCACCAAGACTGGTTTCCAACACTGTTAGCTGCAGCAGGTGTCGACGACATTGCAGGCAAGCTAAAACAGGGTTACACCGCAGGTGATAAAACTTTCAAGGTTCATCTAGATGGCTACGACTTTATGCCAGTATTAACAGGTCAAACCCAAGATAGCCCTCGTAAAGCTTTCTTCTATTTTAGTGACGACGCAGATTTGTTAGCGGTACGTCTTTTAGACCGCTGGAAGTTGGTATTTGCCGAGCAACGTTCACGTCTAATGAATGTCTGGCGTGAACCCTTTGTTAAACTCAGAGCACCACTAATTTTTGACCTGCGTATGGACCCGTTCGAGCGCGCCCAGCACGAATCAAATAGCTACGAACTCTGGTTTGCAGAAAACACTCATATCATCTATCCAGCAAGACCCATCGTTGGGCAGTTTGTGATGAGCTTTCAGCAATTCCCTCCGAGAATGAAGCCGGGGTCGTTTAATGTGGATGGGGTTACTTCGCTCATTTATTCTGCGATGCCAAAATAAGTGGATTGCTACTACGCTTGATATCTCTTTGTTGCACGATTTCTCAAAATCCTCATGTACTATGTGTACACTCCGGTTTTTTAAAAATCGTGCGCCTCGACATATCGTCGCTCGTGACGCAATCATTATGAATGCGCTTGATGCTCTTTGTTGCACGATTTCTCAAAATCCTCCTGTGGGAGGCGAATTTATTCGGCGAATGTATTACCTCAGTTAATAAATTCAGCACAACTTTGACTATTCTTTGCAATTAATAACTATTTAATTGATACTTCGTAGAGTTTTTGACTAGGAGTCTCCCATTATGAAGCTGGATCGTATTGATCGACGTATCCTTAAAGAGCTACAAGCCAACGCGCGGATTTCTAATTTGGAGCTTGCTGATAAGATCGGTCTGTCTCCAACACCCTGTTCTCGTCGGGTTAAACAGCTTGAAGATAGTGGCATTATCGACCGGCATGTAACCTTACTGAATTCCAATAAGCTAGGTTTGAAACTCACCGCTATCATTGGTATTTCGATGGATCGGCATACCCCAGAACGTTTTGCTAATTTCGAGCAAGCTGTCGCTGAGTTTGATGAGGTCGTCGAGTGCAACGTGGTTACTGGTCAATCAGCAGATTACTTATTAAAAGTCATGATCCCTGATATGGCGTATTATGAAGAATTCCTTTTAGGCCGTTTGACCCGAATCGAGGGCGTCTCGGGTGTTCATTCAAGCTTTGTATTGCGTTCCGTGATCAGAAAAACGGAGCTGCCCCTGTTGCATATTGTTGAATAGCGACTATGGTCTAGTTGATTGCATGGGTGTTTTTCTAGACACTTTACTGCTTTGTTGCCACGCTTTACCCAGTGTGGTGTGTCTTGCCTTTAACAACCTTTAAAGGAATAAGCATGAGCTCCAAGATAAACGTGAAAAGTCCACTCGTTGTGTTACATGGTGACGAGATGGCACAGGTCGCCTTTGAGCAAATTCTCGAAAAATTTGTCAGAGCGCCATTAAATATTGATTTGATCGAGATCGATCTAACGGCTGAGAATCGCCTTGCCACCAATGGTCGTGCCGTCAATGAGGCGATCGACGCCTTAAATACCCATGGTGTAGGGATTAAAAACGCGGGTATGACAGTTAACCGTGCCCAACTCGACGAGTTGCTTGCAAAACACCAAAACATTCAAGAAGAACAGCTCGATAAGCTGGCCACGAAATCACCCAATGGTGCTATCCGTAAAGGCATTGGCGGCAATATTACACGTGAAGATATTCCGTTTAATAATCTCAAGGTGAATACGCCGGATTGGATCGGTCGAGATATTGTCGTCGACACCATGGAAAATGGTGGCATCAAAGAGGCATATAGTGATGTTTCTGACGTTACCGGCATAATTAAAGTGCTTTTTGTCGGTGATAGCGGCAACCCTGTGGAACTTCATCGTCGTGAAATTAATAAAGGCGATCCTTGGCTGATTAGCAGCAACGATATGGTAGATGTCGAGGCTTGGACGCACGCTTTCTTCAAGCGCGCGATTGCTGAAAAACGCGATATTTACCTCGGTTTAAAGGATACAGTTATACCGGGTTATGACGGTGTAATGCGTCAAACCATCGAACACATTTATGTGCGTGATTATAAATCTCAGGTCGAGGACCTAGGGCTTAAATATCACTATGAATTGATTGATGCACAGGCTGCCAGAGTGGTTGCAAACCCTCCAGATAGAGCCATTTGGGGGGTGCCAGACAATAATACCGGGCGTAAGTTATTTAAACTCGTTGAGGCATTAAAAGCTTACGGTATTCCTGACCGCAAGACCCATGTGTCTATTTCGCGAATGAGTGCCGGTGGTGGTGACCAATATGGCAGTTTTAACATGGCAGCGAAAGAAAACGGCATTTTAAAGATTGTGCTAGACGGCGTTGAGCAACATGCCCGCCGTGTTAAGCAAGGTGATCCCTTGTTGTTTATGTCGAATGACCGCCAGGCAATTAAAGATTGGGTAAAACAGGTCTTTCGTGATGCCGCCGAAAACGATAAAGAAATTTATTTTGGATTAAAACGCGAGTACATGAAATACGATGTCGCTTTCAGTGATGTGATTCGTGAGTCTCGCCAAGAGTTGGCAGATGGTGGTATTAGCGTTCTTCCCTCGTTCATGATCATGCGGCCATCGAGTCAGCTACGCAAGATGATTACCGACCCCTCACGGAATGCGCTTTACCCTGCCCAAAACCTTGATGGAGATATATTTTCGGATATCTCTGCTGCACTGGGTGGCAGTTTGGCAACGGCCAGCTCAGTCATCGAGAGCAAGACGGGCGTGATGCTCTATGAAGCACCCCATGGTACAGCCCATGATCTCTATCTTAAATGGCTTGAGACCAAGGGTGAGGTCGCTATTTTTAACTCATCAGCGTTGATATATGCTGTGGCAAATGCACTGCAAACGCTGGCTAAACGAGAACATAATGAAGGCCTTGAGCATTATGCGCTGAGCATGAAACGTGCCTTAATAGATACGGTTGAACAAGGCACTATTACAGGTGATTTAAAAGGTAAAACCCTTTCACCAGAAAAAGAAAATGTTGTCGACATGCACGGCTTTTTAGCCGCTGTAGAAAAAAATCTGCACAAAAACTAGGACGAAAAATGACACAACCTTTCCACCCCCCACAAAGAACGCTAATGGGCCCTGGCCCTTCTGATGTTAACCCCCGTATTCTTGAGGCGATGTCGCGCCCTACTATTGGCCACTTGGATCCTCAGTTCATCACTTTGATGGATGACATAAAAGCAAAATTACAGTGGGTCTTTCAAACCAAAAATGCACTCACACTGCCAATCTCCGCCCCTGGTTCTGCGGGTATGGAAGCGTGTTTCGTCAATCTGCTTGAGGCCGGCGATAAGGTGATTGTCTGTCAGAATGGTGTGTTCGGCGGTCGCATGAAAGAAAATGTTGAGCGCTGTGGTGCAACCGCGGTGATGGTGGAAAATGCCTGGGGCGAACCGGTTGATCCTGCAAAGGTAGCGGCGGCTATTGCGGCGCATCCCGATGCCAAAGTGCTTGCCTTCGTGCATGCAGAAACCTCAACGGGTGCCCAGTCTGACGCTAAAGCGCTATGTGCATTAGCAACCAAAGCGGGCATGTTAAGTATTGTTGATACCGTCACTTCGTTGGCAGGCACCGTGGTTGCTGTTGATGAATGGGGTGCCGATGCTGTCTATTCTGGGACCCAAAAATGTATGTCCTGTGTGCCTGGCATTTCTCCAGTCACGTTCAGCCCCAAAGCGGTCGAGGTGATTCAAAACCGTAAATCCAAAGTGCAAAGTTGGTTCTTAGACATGAACCTTGTGGTGGCTTATTGGGGGGGTGAGACAAAGCGTACTTATCACCACACCGCGCCGATTAATGCCTTATATGCCTTGCACGAAGCACTTTGTATCGTTGAAGAAGAAGGTCTCGAAGCCTCTTGGGCGCGCCATGCATTACACCATAAAGCCTTGGCCGCAGGGCTTGAGGCAATGGGGATTAGCTTTGTTGTTGATGAGCCTTATCGTTTACCACAACTTAATACGATTAATATTCCAGCGGGGGCCGACGATATTGCCGTGCGCAGTGCCTTATTGCAGGAATACTCGCTCGAAATAGGTGCAGGACTTGGCGCATTAGCAGGTAAAACCTGGCGCATTGGCTTAATGGGACATGCGGCCAATCGCAAAAATGTTTTACTGTGTCTCGACGCCCTTGAAAATGTACTCGCAGGTCAAGGGGTAGCGATTAACTGTGGTGTTGCTGCCCAAGCCGCTATTCAAGTATACAAAAACACATAACTAAGGAGACGAGCCATGCGCGGGCTTATTTTGGTTTTTTCACTGATTTGTAGCCTGCCGGGCATCGCTGCAACGCTCGACGAATTGATCGAGCAAGATTGGACGATGCTAATCAGTCGAAGCCCTTTAATGGCAACCTCGTCTGGCTTGGCCGGTTATAACCATCTATTGGACGATGCTAGTTTTGAGGCACTGCAGGCTTATCGTGCAGAAGATTCAGCGCTACTCACCCAGATAGATGAACTCGATACCTCTGCATTAGAAAATCAACACCAAATCAACCATGCCCTTTTGCGCTGGCGGGTAGCGAGCCGTATTGAAAGCTTTGATATCGGCGAGTACACCATGCCCCTCAATACTTTTTGGTCGTTTTTTAATTCGCCGGTGCAAACCATGGCCGACACCCCGCTTCGTACCGAAAAGGATTTTAGAGATTTACATCTAAGACTGCGTGCCATGCCGCTATTTTTTAAACAAAACCAAGATAATATGCGCAAGGGTTTAGCACAGGGTCTGATTTTACCGAGTATTGTTGTCGAGGCTGTTATGGGTACCATCGATGCCCAGATCTACCAAGATTCGGCGCAAAACCCCTTATGGCAAAAGGCCACTGCCTATCCAGAAAAGTTTTCCGACACTCTTCAAACTGAACTGAGTTTAGAGCTAGATATAGCCCTAACTATGGGTTTTAAAGCAGCCTTTACCGAGTTTAGCCGTTTCATGCACGAAGAATATCTACCTGCGGCAAGACAATCGGTCGGCGCGTCGCAAATGACCAACGGTGAGGCCTATTATCAGTCACAGATTCATCAGTACGTGACCAGCGATGAGTGGAGCGCCAAAGATATTCACCAGATTGGTTTAAATGAAGTCGCGCGGATCCGCAATGAAATGGATCAGGTCATAGCTCAAACTGGCTTCGAAGGGAGTTTTGCAGAGTTTGCTGAATTTTTAAGAACCTCTTCACAGTTTTATTCGCCAACGGCGCGTGATCTTTTAAAAGAAGCTTCCTATATCGCCAAACGCATTGACTATGTCATGCCAAAATTCTTTAAAACCCTGCCGCGCAATCCCTATGGTGTGCAAGAAGTGCCGGCAGAGATAGCCCCTGCTTATTCTACTGCCGCTTATTGGCCCGCCATGGTTGGCGGAGATCGCGGCGGTGCCTACATGGTCAATACCTATCGTTTAAATCAGCGTCCTTTGTATGAACTTCCTGCTTTGACGTTGCACGAGTCTGTTCCAGGTCACCATCATCAGGGCTCGCTGTCACAAGAATTAGAAAATGTCCCCGAGTTTCGTAAGCACTTGTACTTTAGTGCCTATGGTGAAGGCTGGGGACTTTATGCCGAAAAACTCGGTATTGAAATGGATATCTATGAGGATGCCTATCAGCACTTTGGCCGTTTGAGCTACGAAATGTGGCGTGCTTGCCGTTTAGTGATTGATACAGGCATCCACGCTATGGGGTGGACTCGTCAGCAAGGACTAGATTATTTGGCTGACAACACCGCCCTTTCGCTAGAAAATGTGCGCTCAGAAGTCGATCGCTATATTTCATGGCCAGGACAAGCCCTAAGTTACAAAATGGGTGAGTTAACGATTTGGGAGTTACGGCATGAAGCAGAGGCTGCGCTTGGTGAGCGCTTTGACCTACGTGAGTTTCATGATGCGGTCTTGTTAAATGGTGCACTACCACTTGATCTGTTAAGGGCGCAGGTAAGGCGCTGGATTAATGCCCAGCTTTCAGAGGCTGCTTAAATAAAATATGTCTGATGTTAAAGGCTTAACGTCGGGTCGATTATTACTGGTTATTCTTTCCGCCTTAATAGCGATTG
>JALRIU010000239.1 GCA_023255355.1 Pseudomonadales bacterium
GCAACTCAGCAGCAACGATCCATTTAGGTGGCTTTTTCGCAAGGAAAGAGCCCGGAAATACCCGAAATTTTCGGTTGCGAGCACCCTGAAAATTTTTATTCTCACCCTGAAAACCAATCTGTGAAAGGAGCCCTACAAGCAGAGAACGGGTAATAGCCTCAGCACTAGCTGGTGTTTTATTTTCAGAGATAGCAAGAGGCTTCAAAGCTAGCCTAAGCTGCATATGGATATCACGCCATTCGCGCAATCTCATATAAGATAGATACTCCTTCTTACATAGTTTGCGCCATTGATTTTGAGTTAAGTCCTGCCGTTGTTGTTCTGCATAATCCCAAAGCTTAAGAAAACTTGTAAAATCAGAATCAATATCGGCAAAACGACGGTGCTGCTGATCGGCTTGCTGCTGTTTATCAGCAGGACGCTCCCGAGGGTCTTGTACACTTAATGCACTAGTAATAATAAGGAGTTCATGGACTGCACCGTATTGTTGTGCCGCAATGATCATGCGTGCAAGCCGCGGATCCACCGGTAAGAGAGCTAACTGTTTACCTATCCCTGTCAATTGCCGCTGTTTATCGACCGCACCAAGCTCTTCTAGCAATTTGAATCCATCACCAATCTGGCGTGAATCTGGCGGTTCAACAAAAGGAAAGCGCGCAACATCCCCAAGACGTAACGACAGCATTTGTAAGATTACTGAAGCTAAATTAGTTCGCAAAATCTCCGGATCAGTAAATTCAGGCCTTGCCGCAAAGTCATCCTCGCTGTACATACGAACACAAATGCCCGGCCCAAGACGGCCGCAACGCCCCTTGCGCTGATTTGCCGATGCCTGAGAAATTGCCTCAATGGGAAGCCGCTGCACCTTTGTTCTAACACTGTATCGTGAAATACGAGCAGTACCTGTATCAATCACATAGCGAATACCAGGTACGGTTAAAGACGTTTCAGCAACGTTGGTTGCCAACACGATACGCCTTCCATTACCACTGCGATAAAACACTCGCTGCTGCTCAGCAGAAGTTAAGCGTGCGTATAGAGGCAGGATTTCAGTATTACGAAGTTGAGCCTTGCGAAGTGCTAGTGCAGTTTCCCTAATATCTCTCTCGCCTGTTAAAAATACTAAAATATCGCCATGACGATAATCACTATGACTTTGTTCCCATTTTTCAAACTCATTAACGGTATGCAAAATCGCAGTTGCAACGTCGTCGTCTGAGTTAAGCTCTCGATACCATACATCAACAGGATATGTTCGCCCCGATACTTCAATTATTGGGGCGTTATTAAAATGCTTAGAAAAACGTTCAACATCAATGGTCGCAGAGGTAATAATTACCTTTAGATCAGGTCTGCGAGCAGTTAATTGTTTGATATAGCCCAACAGAAAATCGATATTAAGGCTTCGCTCGTGGGCTTCATCGATGATAATCGTATCGTATTGCAATAAGTCTCTATCATGCTGAGTTTGCGCTAATAAGATACCATCTGTCATCAATTTGATCAGGCTGCGCTCACTTGTCTGGTCGGTAAATCTAACTTGATAACCCACAGTATCACCCAAAGGACGTTGCAACTCTTCTGCTAATCGAGATGCCACAGACGACGCTGCAATGCGTCGTGGTTGGGTATGAGCAATGGTCCCCAATATTCCTCTACCGGCTTGTAAGCACATTTTAGGTAACTGGGTGGTTTTGCCTGAGCCAGTATCGCCAGCAACAATAACTACTTGATGTTCAATGATTGCCTTAACAATATCATCGCGACGGTCAGCTACGGGTAAATCGGGATAGGTTATTTCCGGGACACTTTGTCGGCGCGCTAAGATACGCTGTTGACCATTTTGCAATAAGGATTGAATTTGCTGAAAAGACTTATCAACAGGTTGCTGACGTTCACGACGTTTTCGAATCGTATGAATAAGTTTGCTAAGTTCAAGCCGATCAAGACCATAAAGACTAGCAGCGATGTCACGCCACTGCTGAGTCGAAAATTCATCTTGAAAATGGGCTGATTTTGGAGATCGTTTTTGAGCCATTGGGCTATAATTTACGCTGTTGCATCTTCACCGGATTGCTCTTGGGTAAATTGACTGGGATCAACAAATATCAACCGAATTCTTAATCTACCTGGTACCGGCTGGAACATACTTAAAAACATAACATTAAGTTGCCCCTCATGTACGACTGGCCCTGGAATTTTAAAGAGCATTTCTTCACGAACTTCGCTGTTAAGCATTTGCAAGCCTTGTTCGCTTTTGAGCTGATCAATCGCGTTTGCCATCCAAGATGTTAAAGCGTTGCGAAAAACACCAAATTTAAGGTCCCCGATAAAATCGGTGCTATCCATTTCGAGTTCGGTATCCAGAGTATTACCATCAGCCATTTTCAAACGCACCAAACCAACTACACGTTTAGACTCAAGATTGTTGAATATACTTTTTGCCTGGGTTCGGTTAGCGTCTACGATGTGACGATGCAGCAGGTTGACGACTGCAGTAAGTAATTGGTTAAGCTCGATATTGCTAGTACCTGAATTAGACATATTGACCTCAAAAAAATTCTAGATCTGCAAGTCTACCTAGGCGAGCAAAAAAGTCTATTATTGATTACGTTTTTTAAGCACACAGCACTAACAGCTAAGTTATAATGGGTTTTTCGGCTGGAAGTTAGACATGACTAACATTGAGGCAGCAAAATTAGTTTGGCATGACACTTCAGGACCTACCTCTGAAGTCTATGGCGACGTGTATTTTTCTGTCGATGACGGTGTCGCAGAAAGCGACTATGTTTTTTTGCAGCACAATCAACTCGTACAACGCTTTAGCGCGTTAAAAGATAGTCCCGAAACACTTTTTACCATCGTTGAAACTGGCTTTGGCACAGGGCTTAACTTTACCCTCTGCCTAAAATTATGGCAGGCCAGCGGACTCAAAAAGGCTCGCTTAAAATACATATCCATTGAAAAACATCCGCTGCGCTTGATGGATCTAAAACGAGCTGCCAAGCAATGGCCCGAACTCTCGGTAACCGCTGAACAATGGTTGGCATGTTATCCACCCATATTCCCTGGCATGTATACCTGCCCTATTCATAACAATATACATCTGTGTTTATTTTTTGGTGATATTGATGAGGGATTGGCAGAGCTAAAAGAGAGCCTACACTCTCAACATCAACAGCGCTCTGCGTTTATAGACGCATGGTTTTTAGATGGGTTTGCTCCCAGCAAAAATCCAGAAATGTGGCGTCCTTCACTTTTTAAAGCTATGGCTGATCTTAGCCATAATGAAAGCACATTTGCTACCTTTACAGCAGCGGGTATAGTAAAGCGAGGACTTCGTGATGCGGGCTTCGCCGTAGAAAAAGTCCCTGGCTTCGGCCGCAAAAGAGAAATGTTAAAGGGCAAATTTTCTGGACATGGATCTCACTCAGTTGCTGACTGCGCCCCAAAGGTTACCAACCACAACGCCACATGGTATCTAAATCCACCTACTGCATCCATAAGAAGCGTGGCTGTTATCGGGGCCGGGATTGCTGGAGCACATATTGCTAATGCGCTAGCAAGACGAGGACTTGCCGTGGAGGTATTTGAAGAGGGCGCTGCACCAGCTCTTAAAGCATTAGGCTATGCACAGGGAATCGT
>JALRIU010000281.1 GCA_023255355.1 Pseudomonadales bacterium
GTCAGCAAGTTATGGAACTAGCTAGAGCAGGCATGTCACAAAAAATTGCAGGTCTATTTTTAGAAGCTCATCCCAACCCAGATAAAGCCATGTGTGATGGGCCTTGTGCCTTACCGCTTGCAAAACTGGAAGCGTTTTTAAGTCAAGTAAAAGCGGTAGACGACCTTGTTAAAAACCTGCCTGATATTCAGATAGATTAATCCGATTGGAGAGAAGTATTAATGACTAAGATTGCCGATATCAAAGCCTTTGAGGTGTTGGATTCACGCGGTAACCCCACCGTAGAGGCTGATGTTGTTTTGGAATCTGGTGCAGTAGGTAGTGCCTGTGCACCATCTGGTGCGTCGACCGGTTCACGTGAAGCTTTAGAGCTTCGTGACGGTGATAAATCACGTTACCTTGGTAAGGGTGTTCTAACCGCTGTGAATAATATCAATACAACGATTCGTGATTTGTTGGTTGGCCAAGATGCTGCAGATCAACGTGCGATTGATCAAATGATGATTGATGCAGACGGTACAGAGAATAAGGCTGTATTGGGTGCCAATGCTATTCTGGCTGTTTCGCTTGCTGCTGCAAAAGCTGTTGCAGCCGAAAAAGGCATCCCTTTGTATCAGCATATTGCTGACATTAATGGTACGCCAGGTGTTTATTCAATGCCTTTGCCTATGATGAATATCCTCAATGGTGGTGAGCACGCTGACAACAATGTTGATATTCAAGAGTTTATGGTGCAACCCGTTGGTGCAAAATCTTTTGCTGAGGGTCTTCGTCAAGGTGCCGAAATTTTCCATGCTCTAAAAGGTGTATTAAAAAAACGTGGTCTTAACACGGCTGTTGGTGATGAAGGTGGTTTTGCCCCTAACTTGGCATCTAACGCTGAAGCCTTGGCAGTTATCAAAGAGGCTGTTGAGGCTGCGGGCTATAAGCTTGGTACCGATGTGACATTAGCGCTCGACTGCGCAGCGTCAGAGTTTTATAAAGAAGGCAAGTATGTTCTGGCTGGTGAGGATAAGAGCTTTGACTCTGCTGGTTTTGCTGATTATCTAGCAGAATTGAGTGACATGTATCCTATTGCATCTATTGAAGATGGACTTGATGAATCCGACTGGGATGGCTGGAAAGTCTTAACTGAAAAGCTAGGTAATCGAGTTCAGTTGGTAGGTGACGATTTATTTGTTACCAACACCAAAATACTAGCAGAGGGTATTGAGAAGGGTATAGGTAATTCTATTCTTATTAAGTTTAACCAAATCGGTTCTTTAAGCGAGACGCTTGACGCTATTAGAATGGCGAAAAAAGCAGGTTACACTGCGGTTATTTCGCACCGCTCTGGTGAAACAGAAGATACAACAATCGCCGATTTGGCGGTTGCTACCTCGGCTGGTCAAATCAAGACTGGCTCACTTTGCCGTTCAGATCGGGTAGCTAAATATAACCGTCTATTACGTATTGAAGCTGAATTGGGTGCGCCTTACCGCGGTCGCGCTGAATTGCCAGCGTAAATTATGCCATGCGTTGGCTAACTATCCTGCTTGCGGTATTGCTTCTTGTTTTGCAATACCGCTTTTGGATTGGGCAAGGTAGTTATGCCAACGTTACTGCACTGCAGCGTCAAATTAAAGAGCAACAAGCTCTTAACCTCTCCTTAGAACAGCAAAATATCAAGTTACAACATGAAGTCGATGCGTTAAAAAATAGTTTAGACGCGGTGGAAGAGCGGGCTCGTCAACAGCTTGGTATGATCAAAAAAGGTGAAAAACTTTACATACTTGGCGAGGAGTCTAAGCGTGACCGCTAAATTTTGGGCTGTGATTCCCGCCGCAGGAAGTGGCAGTCGTATGGCGAGTAGCATACCAAAACAGTATTTGCCGTTGCTCGATAAAACCGTCATTGAATTTAGTCTACAAGTCTTACTAAATCATCCTGCTATTGAGGGTTGTGTCGTAGTTATTTCTGAACATGATCAGCATTGGGATTCATTGCAACTAGCTAGCCATCCTAAAGTGACTAAGGTCATTGGTGGGCAAGAACGCGCGGATTCAGTGTTGGCTGGTTTGTTGGCGTTGCAAGAGCGGGCTACGACTGATGATTGGGTGTTAGTTCATGATGCGGCGCGCCCTTGTCTTCGGCATGAAGATGTAGACCTTTTAATAAATACTGTGAGCGAAAGCTCATGTGGTGGTATTTTAGCGCAGCCCGTTGTCGAAACTGTAAAGCAAACCGATTTTCCAGAAATAGTTTCGACGCTGGATCGTCGTGAAATTTATCTTGCTCAAACCCCGCAATGTTTTAACTTTGCAGAACTCACCAAGGGCTATCTACTCGCTAAGCAAGATTGTGCCGTGCTTACTGA
>JALRIU010000021.1 GCA_023255355.1 Pseudomonadales bacterium
CTTTGCCTTTGTAGATATTTGATTTTTTTTGAATACGGGTACGGTTTTCGATATCTAGGTCGTATAGCCACTGGCCATCAACCATAGCAACACGCAACTCTTCGGGCTGAGTCGCGTTAATTAACATTCTCTTCATTTTAATCTCACATATAGCACGAGATGCAGAAGGGGAAGAGGCTTGTAGAGCAATACCTCGCACAGTGCATGTGCACTGACGATTCGTCGATGCTGTTGTTGCCAAATGCACCTAAAATCACAACTTGTACGTGGGCCAATGACTTTGGCGTGCCGCATAGATCGCGGTCTTACACACTTCCATCGTACTTGTAATAGTTTTAAAACATTTGCAGCTAAACGTGCAGCAAATTCGACTTAGATTGTTTATTCGTTCTCAACCCCGGCTACTTGCCGCGCGGTTAATATTTCAGTCTGATCCAATATCAGGCTGACATAATGTCGTTACACACAGTACACTATGCACTTCGGAACTCGTATTAGTGGTTCGACGCATGAATTTACATTGTGTCTTGTGGTTGGAGTGTCGCCTCGTCGCCTCGCTCTCACTTTACGGCCGGCAATCAACTTTCCAACGCGGGCAATATAGCAGTTAAGTGCGCACCCTTCAATCAGAATTGGGCAATATTTTTAAATGAAACAAATACCTAACAAGCCTCAAGTGCGATTTGTCACTATTGATGAGGGTAGAGATGGGCAGCGCCTAGACAACTTTCTTTTGGCAGAATTGGGACGCCCCCCAAAATCTGTCATTTATAAACTAATTCGCAAAGGTGAAGTTCGGATCAATAAGGGTCGTTGTAAACCTGAAAATAAGCTATCTATCGGTGATGTGGTTAGAATTCCGCCTTTTGCAGTCGAAGAAGACCGTCCTATTACGGTGGGTGACAAAACTTTAGATAATGTTAAACAAGCGATTTTATTGGAAACCAGTGAGTTTATGATCATAAATAAACCTTCAGGTTTAGCTGTTCATGGTGGCAGTGGTCTTACGTTTGGCCTGATAGAAGCATTGCGGCAGTTGTTCCCTCAGTTGACTCAAATGGAGCTGGTGCATCGTTTGGATAGAGATACTTCTGGTTGTATTGTGGTTGCAAAAAAACGTTCTGCACTGCGCGAATTTCATAGAATGTTACGAGAGGGTGAGATGGATAAGCGTTATTGGGCGCTTGTTGAGGGGCGTTGGCCGACGCGCAAGAAAATAGTCAATGCTCCACTCAAAAAGAATGAATTACGCTCGGGTGAACGTGTGGTAAGGGTCTCACCTGAAGGTAAAGAATCCCTTACTGAATTTGATGTTTTGCGTCGATTTAGTGATGTTACTTTAATTGAGGCAAAACCTGTGACGGGGCGAACCCATCAGATTAGAGTTCATGCTCAATTTGCTGGTCATCCTTTGATTGGTGATGATAAGTACTGTGAGGATGAAATAAATCAACGTTATCGCGATAAGGGGATTCGTCGTTTGTTTTTGCATGCCCATTCGTTAACGTTTAAATGGAAGCAGGATGTGATCAAAGTTGAAGCCCCCCTCGACGGTGAATTACTTGCGGCTTTGGAAGGATTGTAATGCTCTATATCTTTGATTGGGATGGCACTCTCATGAACTCCGTTGGTCGTATTGTAAGTTGTTTACGCAGTGCTGCAGATGAATTGTCGCTAGATATTTTGCCTGATAACCAATACCAGAATATTATCGGGTTGGGCTTGCCCGAGGCCGTTGCGACGCTATATCCGCGCATAGATGTGGCATTGCAAACAAAAATGCGTGATACTTATTCTCGGCATTTTAAAGCCGCTGATACACGCCCCAGTGATTTCTTTCCTGGTGTGATAGAAACGTTGAAAGTGTTGCGCGATGATGGTCATAAGTTGGCGGTGGCTACTGGTAAAAGTAGAGCTGGACTTAATCGTGTGTTGTCTAAACTAGATTGGCTCGATTATTTTGATGCCACTCGTTGTGCTGATGAAACTGCCTCCAAACCTAATCCTTTGATGCTGCATGAAATTTTATCGGAGTTAAATTGCAGCGTCGAAGATGCTGTGATGGTGGGCGATACCGAATTTGATTTGGCTATGGCCCAAAATGCGGGAATGAAAAAAATTGCTGTGAGCTTTGGCGCCCATTCGCAAGAACGTTTATTGGCTTTATCCCCAGATGCAATGTTGCATAATTTCGCAGAGCTGCAACATTTTTAATCCCTTTAAGGGAAGTCAAGCCCCTCGTTGCGAAGGAACTGACAAAGTTTAATTAGGGGCAGGCCAATTAGGCTGTTGGGGTCATCGCCTTCAAGTTTCTCAAATAAACTTATACCTAGACCTTCTACCTTGAAGCTTCCTGCGCAATCAAACGGTTTTTCGATATCTATATATCGTTTAATCTCATCATCAGAAAGGTGGCGGAAAACAACGCTAAATCGTTCAGTACAGCTTTGAATATTGCCGCTTTTTGTGTTGATCAGGCAAAGGCCGGTAATAAAGTCTACACGCTGACCGCTGCATTGCTGTAATTGCTTAAAAGCTCGCTCGGCATTCATGGGCTTGCCAAGTATACTATCGTTATTTCTAGCAACTTGGTCACTGCCTATAACTAGTCCGCTATGCTTAGTAGCGATAGCTTTGGCTTTTTCTACAGCAAGACGTTCAGCGAGGTGCTCTGGTGTTTCGGCAGGATGGATTGATTCGTCGATATTTGGCGCAAAACAAATAGCTTCAATACCTATGTTTTTGAGCAGTTGCTGTCGATATTTTGATGATGATGCGAGAATTATTTGCACTGTTTTATCCTAAATTCATCTAGGTTTGTGTTGTCATCGATATTTTTGCACTAAATATGGGGTTTATAAGCAAATTTCTTTGACATTCTAGGCGACTATCCCTATGATTGCGCGCCTATGTCAACAGGTGCTCTTCCAAATCGTGCAGATCTTCGGAAATTAGCCACTCAAAATGCTAATGTATCCGCACGTGTAAAGCTATCTGCGCTACCTAGAGTAGTTCAGGTAGTCGAAAGTGAAGAAGCTGAAATTGATGTTGAGTTAGCGTTTAGACGCGATGAGCAAGGTCTCTATGTTATAGACGGAGAGATAACTGGCAGGTTGGCAATGGTTTGTCAGCGTTGTTTAGATGCCGTTACGTTAGATGTTAAGTCAGATTTCAATTTGGCTGTGGTGTGGGATGATGAGGCTGCCAAACAGGTGCCGACATATCTTGAACCATTGGTTGCTTCAGCTGAGCCCTTTGATTTGCATGTATTGGTTGAGGATGAGCTGCTATTAAGCTTGCCGTTTTCTCCCTACCACGATGAGAAAGATTGTCATGGCGGAGAATACCAACAACAGCAATCAACCGTTGTGGAGCCGGTTGCTCCAAAACGTGAGAACCCTTTTGCGGTTCTAGACCAGTTGAAACGTAAAGATTAAATTTTGATAAAGCGTAGTGATTACGCAGGTTATTTTAGGAGCTAGTCATGGCTGTACAGCAAAACAGAAAAACTCGTTCACGTCGTGGTATGCGTCGTGCTCATGATGCATTGACAGGTAGCACGTTGTCAGTAGATCAAACCAGTGGTGAAACCCATCGCCGTCACCATGTAAGTGCCGATGGCTTCTACAAAGGCAAAAAAGTCGTAAGCACTGGCGACGACGAATAAGTCATCGTTACACAAGATTCAGAGTGGGGGCTACGGTCCCCACTTTTTTTTCTGTCATTTACTGGTAATCTACTCTTTTTAATTATTAGGGGTCGCTATGTCTAATCCATCTTTAGCATTTGTTTTTCCTGGTCAGGGCTCACAGAAAGTCGGCATGTTAGCTGAGTTCGTAGATGAAGCAGTAGTCCAGGATACCTTTAATGAGGCATCTAAAGTTCTTGGCTATGATTTGTGGGCTTTGTCGCAAAATGGTCCTCAAGAAGAGTTAAATATGACTGAAGTTACTCAGCCATTACTATTAACTGCTAGTGTCGCCCTTTGGCGTTATTGGCTTGCTAATGGTGGTGTAACTCCTGCCTATATGGCTGGTCACAGCTTAGGTGAATTTTCTGCACTAGTCTGTGCCGGTGTTATTGAGTTTGCTGATGCAGTCGATTTGGTTCGTAAGCGTGGTCAGTTTATGCAAACCGCTGTTCCCGTTGGCGTTGGAGCAATGGCTGCTATTATTGGACTTGATGATGACAAGGTTGATGCGGCGTGTGAGTCTGCTGCACAGGGCGAATGCGTTAGTGGTGTTAACTACAATTCTCCGGGGCAGGTTGTAATCGCAGGTCATGCAGCAGCAGTGGAGCGAGCCATAGTTAATTGCAAAGAAGCAGGTGCTAAACGTGCTTTGCCTTTGCCAGTAAGCGCACCTTTTCATACCGATCTAATGCGTCCAGCAGGTGAAGAGCTTGCTAAAGTAGTTGCAGGATTAACCTTTTCAGCGCCAAATGTGCCAGTTGTGCATAATGTTAGCGTCCAGACTGAAAGTGACCCTCAGACTATTAAAGATTTAGTGGTTCAACAAATTTATAGTCCAGTGCCTTGGACGCAATGTGTTCAATATCTTGCTGGTCATGGTGTGCAAGTGACGATCGAGTGTGGTGCTGGTAAAGTACTTAGTGGCTTAAATAAGCGTGTTGAAAAAGAACTCAATTGCTTGAGTACTGAAACATTAGAGACAATGAATGCCGCCATTGAAGCGGTAAGTACAAAATAGAATAAGGAGCGTGATATGTCATTTGCAGGAAAAGTAGCATTAGTGACTGGTGCAAGTCGTGGTATTGGTGCTGCGATATCAGATTCATTAGGTATGCAGGGTGCCATAGTTATTGGTACGGCAACTAGCGAAAGTGGCGCTGCGGCCATAACTGCTCGATTTGCTGAAAAGGGTATTCAAGGTAAAGGTTTGTCGCTAAATGTAACCGATGCGGCTGCTGTCGATGCAGCAGTAAAAGATATTACCGCTGAATTTGGTGCGCCGGCAATTTTGGTTAATAACGCAGGCATTACTAGAGATAACTTGCTAATGCGAATGAAAGATGAAGAGTGGGGTGATGTTATAGATACCAACTTGAACTCTATTTATCGTGTATCTAAAGCATGTTTGCGCGGTATGACCAAGGCTCGTTGGGGGCGTATCATCAACATTAGCTCTGTTGTTGGTTCTATGGGTAATCCAGGGCAAACGAATTACTGCGCCACAAAAGCTGGCGTTGAAGGCTTTACGCGTTCACTTGCGCGTGAAATTGGTGCTCGAGGCATTACAGTTAATGCTGTAGCGCCTGGCTTCATTGACACTGATATGACGAAAGAGTTACCTGAAGCTCAACGAGAAGCATTACAAGCGCAAATTCCTGCCGCGCGACTTGGGCAGCCAGAAGAAATTGCTGCAGCTGTGACCTTCTTGGCCAGCGATGGTGCGGCTTACATTACAGGCGACACATTGCATGTCAACGGTGGAATGTACATGTAATAGCCTTTTTGGGGGTTGCTAAGTTATTGATTTATAACTATCACTTTTTTTTTACATTTAAAAGGTTTCATCTTTATAAAAACTGAGTAAAATAGGCAGCCTTGCAGGCGAATCGTTTAGAATATAATGCCATGCAGATATGAATTTAATCAGATAGGAGTACATACGTACCATGAGTAGCATTGAAGAACGCGTGAAGAAGATTGTTGCTGAACAACTTGGCGTTAAAGAAGATGAAGTATCTAATTCAGCGTCTTTTGTTGAAGATTTGGGCGCAGATTCACTGGATACCGTGGAGCTAGTAATGGCTTTGGAAGAGGAATTCGAGACAGAAATTCCTGATGAAGAAGCAGAAGCTATCACTACAGTTCAGCTTGCTATCGATTACGTAAAGGCGAACATCGATCAGTAATCGACGTATATGTCGATTAAAGCCGTTACTTACCTTTGCGTAGTACGGCTTTTTTTATGTCCAAAAAGATCTCAAAAGGGAGAGTGTTGTGCAGGGTAGACGAGTTGTTGTAACGGGCCTTGGTGCAGTTTCACCGCTAGGTAGTACCGTAAATGATACTTGGCAAGGAGTACTCGCAGGCAAAAGCGGTATCGGACCTATTGAATCATTTGATGTTTCTGCTTTTACCACTACCTTTGGTGGTGCTGTAAAAGACTTTGATGTTGAAAAGTATTTTGCTGCCAAGGATGCGCGTAAATTGGATACTTTTATTCAATACGGTATTGCTGCTGGTATTCAGGCTTTTGAAGATTCAGGGCTTGAGGTTACTGAGCAAAATGCACCACGTATAGGCTGTGCAATTGGTTCAGGTATCGGCGGTATGAAGGCGATTGAAGAGGGCGCAGCACTGATTGAGAAGAGTGGCCCACGCCGAATTTCACCTTTTTTTGTGCCTGGTTCAATCATCAATATGATTGCGGGTAACCTCGCTATTAAATACGGTTTTCAAGGCCCGAATATTGCTATTGTAACAGCATGTACAACGGGTACCCATAACATAGGTTCAGCGGCACGTATGATCGCTTATGGTG
>JALRIU010000039.1 GCA_023255355.1 Pseudomonadales bacterium
CTTGCATCGCTTACCACGTTATTTAGCCAGCAAAACTGCCTATGAACTTCTGCTTACCGCAAAACAGATAAGCGCATTTGAAGCATTAACCCTTGGCTTAGTTAATGAAGTTGTTGCTCAAGAAAACTTACTTAGCAAGGCAATTGAAATGGCAGAACGTATTTGTCGATGCGCGCCTTTGGCGATTGAAGCCACCTTGGAAGTAGTCCAAGAGGGTTTAAGTTATAGCGACGAGTTTACTGCAATGGATGCCCAATACAATAACGCGTTCCCAAGTATACGAAGAATGATGCTAAGCCAAGATACTCATGAAGGATTGAACGCCTTTATTGAAAAACGTCGTCCCAATTGGTCCGGAAAATAGGTAGTGATTATGAATATAAAAAACTGGTCCCTTACCCTCCTATTATTATGCTTATGGCAAGGCGCTTGGGGCAATGAAAAACCCAATATCATTGTCATTGTCGCCGACGATCTTGGTTGGAACGATGTAGGTTTTCACGGCGGAGATATCGACACACCATCACTTGATCGACTTGCCCGAGAGGGCGCTCGATTTGATCGTTTCTATACCGCACCTATATGCTCACCTACCCGCGCCGCTTTGATGACAGGCAGAGATCCAATTCGACTTGGCCTAGCCTATAGCGTCATTTTGCCCTGGGACAATAATGGGGTTCATCCTGATGAGCACTTTATGCCACAGTCGTTTAAAGCAGCAGGCTATCAAACTGCCATGGTTGGAAAATGGCATCTAGGCCATGCACAACAAACCTACCACCCAAATGAACGGGGCTTTGATCATTTTTATGGTCATTTACATACCGAAGTTGGCTTTTATCCTCCTTTCGCAAACAGTGGTGGCAAGGATTTTCAACGCAATGGTGTATCCATAAATGATGATGGTTACGAAACATTTTTGTTATCCCAAGAAGTAACGCGCTACATCAAACAACGCCAGACGAGTAAGCCTTTCTTTATTTATATGCCCTTTTTAGCACCTCATACGCCACTCGATGCACCACAAGAACTTCAAGATAAATACAAAGACATCAACACCGATTTGGCACCGGCTCGCTCTACGCAAACCGATAATACTCGCAAAATGGCCAAACTTACGATGCAAAAAAGTGCTCGTCCAATGTATGCGGCCGTCGTTGATGGCATGGATCAAGCGATTGGCCAGGTCTTGCAAACCTTAGATGATGAAGGGATTACCGATAATACCCTGGTCTTTTTTATGAGCGACAATGGTGGTGCCGCTTACTCAGTAGGCGGCGCAGATAATTCACCTCTCAGAGGGGGCAAAGGAGAAACCTTTGAAGGAGGAATCCGCGTAGTAGCGACGGCAAGATGGCCGGGCAAGATCAAAGCTAACACCAACGTAACACAAATGATGACTGTCATGGATGTATTCCCCACATTGGCGGAAGCTGCAGGTATAGAAACCCAAAATAGACGCACCTTGGATGGTGCGAGCTACTGGTCCTCAATTACCGACGGGGTTCATAAACCTAGAGAGGAATTCGTAACTTTTATTTCAGAAATACCGCTTTACGGTCATTTTAATATCGCCACACTCAATGAAGAGTGGAAGTTAGTCCAAGAAATCGATCAAGAGCAGACCTCGATTGAAATTAAAAACTATCTCTTTAACTTAAAAGACGACCCTAACGAATATCATGATCTTTCGGCACAACATCCAGACATGGTAAAAGAGCTTGCTGATAAGATTATCCAATGGCGAGCCCTCCACCCTATTAATGGGGTACGTTCAAAATTAGCACCGCCTCCTGGCTGGAGAGCCCCACTTGATTGGGCAACTTACCCCATACCGATTGATAAATTGCAATCAACGCCTGCGCGAAATATGGCCCCAAGCAAAGTCATCGAACGCATTTTAGATCGCCAGCACGGCACCAAAGGTCGTCTGGTCTACGATTGTGAGCCACAGTGGTGGAGCCAGGGTGTGTGCATCAAAAATAGCGACGAAGAGTAGATACCCCATCATGTCAAAAATCGGTCTTTCTTTAATTGTTGTCATCACAGGGCTCTTAATGGCTTGCAGTGAGCCCTACCAACCAAAACCATTCAAAGAGCTAAATCGTGATCCCAATAAGGATGTTTTTCATGATATCGTGAGTCAAGCAATTGCTTTCGACCCACCCATACACCCCTTTCTAAATCCCGCTGGCTTAAACTCTATGCATGCAGATGCATACAATTCTGACGTCCATGATGTCGCTGTAAATTTTTCTGCAGATAAAGAAATTTATATCAAAACACGCATTGGCAATGCCTTTCTAGGCGGGCAATGTGCCACCTTGACCTTTCGCCAAGATGGGCTCATTCAAGCTATCTGTGCAGGAGCATTAGGCTTCCACATCCAGCTCATCGAACCTAGAAGTTTGAATATGTTAGCTGATTATTCCATGCCTACCAGACCATCAACTTATGAGGCACTAGTTCACTGGGATAGATCAAAGGTGATGCTTGACTCATCAGGCGCCTATTTTTTTATAGATCCAAATGACCATGTTTGGATTGCTAATTCTGAGCATAAAATTCTCGAACTCAAGGCCCAAAAATCTGGTGATACCTACCACTATGTCGAAGTAAATAGTTGGGATATTTCAAGCGCTGTTGACCATGACTGTTTAAGACCAACAAATCCCTTTCCGACTGGTAAATGTGATCCGATTACAGGACTGCTGAATGACTATCAAGACACGCTTTGGTGGATCAGTCGGTTTGGTAAAGTCGGCACCTTAAACAAAAATACCGGGGAGATACAAACCCTAGACCTCAACGAAGAGATCCAAAATGGTTTTGCCGTAGCTCAAGAGGGTGTTTACATCGTTTCTGACCACGCACTGTATTTATTTACTCAGGACGAAAAGCAATCCCCTAAAATTGTATGGCGAGAAGCCTATGATAGAGGACAGACCAGTAAGCTTGGATCAATCAATCAAGGTAGTGGCACAACACCAACAATATTTGGTGATTACATAACGATTACTGACAATGCGGATGAGCGCATAAACCTAGTCGTATACCGTCGCCAGGCTGAAGACAATCGCTTGGTGTGCAAGGTCCCTTTGTTTGATATTAATAGTTCAGCCACTGAGAACTCGATGATTGCTCTAAATAACAGCGTCGTCATTGAAAATAATGCCGGGTTTAGCAACGCCCACCAACACACTGACTACAGCATAGTAGGCAAAGGCGTTACTCGGATTGATGTTACAGAGGACGGTCAAAGTTGTAGCGTTGTTTGGAATAAACCTATTGCCGTGCCTTCAGTTGTCCCTAAACTTGCTAGTAAGAGCGGAATTGTATTCGTCTACAGTTTTGAAACTCAGCCAAACAATACTAATGACTGGTATTTAGTTGGTCTTGATTTTTCATCAGGAAACGAGGTTTTTAGAATCCATACGGGTAACGGCAAAGATTACAACAATAACTTTTCACCGATTACACTGGGCCCAGACCAAACGGTGTACATTGGCACATCTAAGGGGCTGGTTGCGTTGTGGCAATAAAAAAGGCTCCAGTGGAGCCTTTAAACGATTGATTAGAGACATTTACTCAATCAAAAATTGACCATACCATTTTCTAAATTTGGCAAATGGGCCATCACCGTCGCATAGCAATGGTTTTTCGTAATAACGCTTACGATTCCAGATAATTCGGTCTTCTTCCATTTGCTGACGGATATTCTCAACAATGGCATGACCAACGCGCTCTAATGGTGTTCCCTCTTGATCTTTACGTAACATAAACGCGTAATGAGCGACGGCCGTTTCATTGGTTACTGGGGTAATATTGGCCATTAATACGGTATCGCAAAGACCTTTAAAACGAACAACGGACAAACCAGGGCCAATATTGGCGTTTTCGATAGATCCTTCAACGATACCTCTAGGTGTAGGCTGTTTGGTTTTTAAGAAGCCCCTTCGTGTATGACCATCAAATGTCATTTCATCTGACTGTGGAATTTCGTCAGTACCATGTACAAAGTGGAAGTGCGCAGGATCTACTGCATTCTCGCCAATTTCTTGCATATGGGTGTTAATTTCCCAGCGGTGGATAGTAAAGTCACCCCAATCGGCATTATCCGCTTGAGCTTCTGGGATAATTTCAGGTTCAAAACTTGGTGGGGCTTTATGAGGGTGGTACCACACCAAAATGGTTTGATTAAT
>JALRIU010000055.1 GCA_023255355.1 Pseudomonadales bacterium
GATTATACTCTCGGCAAGTACTGGGGGAGGTTAGGGCGCAAACGGACATTGATTATGACTGTCTGACACGCGGTATTATGCATTTTTATACTGATCATGCTGAGTTTCAAGCAGCGATAGCACCCACTAAGCGGATGCAGCAACTGATAAAAATATAAGCGTTAAAGAGAGAATACGCGTCAAAATATTTCCTTATGAATTGCGCAACAATACTCCAGGGCTTTGATATAGACTCGCTTTGGATGCACGCAGGCCAATAATTATAACCAATGGTAGGCTAAATAAAGGGATCCCCCACCATATACTCAAATGGATGTTAGCCGTCATGCCCATAAATTTGATTTGCAAAAGCGCTAAACTAAACTCTGCGGCTAGACAAGCCAGTAAACTAGCTAGACATCCCAATAGCACGTACTCTAACCCACAAGAACGCCATAGAAAAGGTGACTGTGCGCCAAGCACTCTTAATAATGCATTATCGCGTTGCCGTTCATGCTGTGATGCTAGAATGCTTGCGATAATAACCAGTACCGTAGCCAACAAAACTAAAATAAATACAATTTCAATGGCCGCACTAACCCGCTCAATGGTTTGTTCTATTTGGGCGATAACAGCGTCCATTTCGATGATAGTGACAGTAGAAAACTGTTGAATTAATTCACTTAAAAGCGCCTTTTTACTTGGATCAAGAAAAAAACTTGTTATGTAGGTAGAGGTTTCATCGGACAACGAACCCGGGGCAAACATAAAATAAAAATTGGGCCGCATTTGTTGCCAATCCAGGCTACGAATGCTTTGTACATAGGTGTTGACCTCTAGGTCCCCTATTTGAAAACGTAAAGAATCGTTTAGCTTTATATCTAGCCGTTCAGCTAAACGTTGTTCAATCGATACACCATCGCCACTTCCCTGCCACCACTCTCCGGCAACGATTTCATTTTTGTGAGGTAATTGTTCGTTCCAAGTCAAATTCAGCTCACGATCAATCGAGCGCATATTCTCCTTGCTCACTAATGTGCGAACAAGTTGATCGTTAATGTGGGTCAGCCGCCCTCTTACCATTGGATATATCGTCTCGACATCTATTTGGTTTGAGGTTAAGAACGATTGAATCAAGGGTACTTGCTCAGGCGCCACATTGACTAAAAAGTGATTGGGTGTGCCAGTAGGCAACTGTTGGCGCCAATCATTTAAAAGGTCTGTTCTGATTGCCCACAAAATAGCTACCAACATCAAAGCACACGAATAAACTACCAGTTGGATACTACTTGGATGCCTATGCCTGAGAAAATTAGACCACGCCAGACCGAGTGGCGATGCCACGCTAATACCTTTACGTGGAAGTTTAAACAATAATCCTACAAAAATATTGACTATAAAGACGATAATGCCCACGCCAAATAGCAACCCTAAGGCGAGTAGCCAAGAATGCGTATACATCAAAATCAAAATAAATGTCCCCGCTGCTGCAAGAACTATTCGCCATACAAAACCTATTGGATTTGGCGGAATAAGATCCCGCAATACATTCATCGCCGACGTTTTTTGTAATCCATACAGGGCAGGCCAAGCGAAAGCTAACATACTTATAAATGCAGTTGCGGCGCCTAGCCCCCAGGCATACCAAGAAAAAGACATACCGGCGAGTTCAACAAAATCACGCAGAGCCTTTACAAATGACGACTCAACTAGCAGTCCAAGTAACCCACCTAAAACTGTGGCAACCACGGCTAAAAGAACTAGACTGGTCATATAGAGTTTCATGATTTGCGGGCGTGTCATGCCAAGGGTTTTAAGCATCGCAACGTGACTGTAATGACGTTGGCAATAGCGTTGCGTACTCATCGCGATCGCCAAGCCTGCCAACATGACTGCTAAGGCACCCGCTAACATCAAAAAATTGTTAGCTCTTTCCAATGACTCTGCTAGACGTGGCTGTGCATCATCTATTGTTCGGATACGTTGATGTTCATCAATCTGGCTTTCGAGGAAGATCTTAAACTTACTAATCGCCTCTTTGTTGCCGTCGAATTGAGCCGAGTAAGACACGCGACTACCCGCCATGATTAAGCCAGCAGCTGCAATAT
>JALRIU010000071.1 GCA_023255355.1 Pseudomonadales bacterium
CATCATAGGCTGTGCCTTCAAGTGTTGTAGTTGCTATACCGGTGCCACTTACAGTTGCAACTATTATAACAAGATCATTAACTTCTGTAATACCGCCAACAGCTGAACCTAAGACTTTGATAGTGTCACCAACAGCATATCCTGTTCCAGGACTTGCAGTATGGATTGTAACTGAATAAGTTGTGTTAGATAGTGCAACGTCAAATGTTGCGCCAGAACCATTGCTTACAATTTCTATCGCAGTTTGCGTGAAATCTATAAGGCATGGCGATTCAATGAGCCTGGTTCACTGTGGTTGTTAGTGGGAATTATGGCACTCACCCTAGCCATGTTAATGCAGCCATTGAGTTATACCCTGCACAATGAAGCTCGTATTGCCATTCAAGTTGCGATTGTTATTTTTGTATTTTTACAAAGCCAGTTTATTGGTTTGCGCTTCAAAAACGCGCTCAATGAATCACGGTTCTTATCTGAACACTTACAAGACGAAATTGCTCGTAAGACCCGAGACCTTAGACAACAACAAAAAGAGCTTACTGCTATTCGCGGCGAGCTAAAAAGTGCATCTTTTGTTGATAAGACGACAGGGATATATAGTCGTGCTTATTTTGAGAACCAGCTTGAAGTCGAATGGAGCCGCTGCCTCAGGGAGTCAAGACCACTTGCGCTAGTTTTGTTTGACTTGGACGGATCAAAGCAAATTAATCAAAGATACGGCCGCGGGGCGGGTGACCAATGGCTCTATCAATTTGCTCACAAACTCGGTGAGCATGTTAGACGTCAAACAGATATTGCTGCCCGTTATGGCGGCGATGAATTTGTGCTACTACTGCCAGATTGTGACTTGAAAGAAGCAGAAAAGTTCGCAGCCGCATTTATGCAAGATATTCATGCAACATCATTGAAACTTGGCGACGAAGAACTCACCTTCTCAGTGACAGCAGGGTTACAGGTCGTCACCCCCGATGAAGACAGCTCAGCAACAGAAGAGCTTATCAACAAAGCAGTTGTCGCGTTGCATCAAGCAAAAGACAACCAACGCGGACAAGTAGTCAGTTACAAGCGCAAAAGCACCACTAACGATAATCTTTAAGGCAGGAAAATGCTCTACTCAAACTCTATAGATCGCGCCAAACGCGTAGCTGAACTTGCGGCCAAGCCGATCGCAACCTGTCTTAAACGCGGCATTGAAAAAGAAGGCCTCAGACTGGAGGCAAGCGGCCTATTGTCGCAAAAACCGCACCCCCGTGATTTAGGCTCAACCCTAACAAATAGTTTTATTACAACAGATTATTCAGAAGCACTTTTAGAATTTATAACGCCGGTGCACGATACACCTCAGTCTGTACTCAATTCGCTGGATGAAATTCACCGCTTTAGCTACGAACACCTGGGTGATGAATTATTATGGACGGCGAGTATGCCCTGTATTTTGCCAGGTGATGCTAACATCCCCATCGCGCGATATGGGAAATCTAATATAGGAAAATTAAAAGAGGTATATCGCGAAGGCTTAGGGCATCGTTATGGCCGTTTAATGCAAACAATAGCAGGCATTCACTACAACTTTTCTGTCGATCACACGTTTTGGCAAGCTTTTATGCAAGAGGAGGGCTACCACGGTGATCAGCAAGCCTTTATTAGCGATAAATACCTCGGCTTAGTGCGTAATTTTAGACGCTATTCTTGGTTACTGATCTATTTATTCGGTGCGTCACCTGCCGTCTGTAAATCTTTTTTAGGTGATAGACCACACCATTTGGAAACCATTGTTGAAGGTACTCTTGGCGTACCTTTTGGTACTTCTTTGCGGATGGGGAATTTAGGCTATCAAAGCTCAACACAAGAAAGCCTAGCGATTTGTTACAACGATCTGAACCGATACTGCCAAAATCTACAGGATGCAATAAGGCAATCCGTTCCAGAGTATGAGGCAATTGGCACACAGTCAAATGGTGAGTTTAAACAGTTAAACACCAGCATCTTACAAATAGAAAACGAGTACTATTCGACGGTCCGTCCCAAACGCACAACAAAGAGCGGCGAGACACCTTCCGCAGCATTAATGCGCGGCGGTATAGAATATATCGAAGTCCGCTGTATCGATATTAATCCCTATCTACCACTGGGTATTGATAACGAGCAGATTCATTTTATCGATCTCTTTTTACTTTACTGTCTGCTTAATGACAGCCCTCAGTGTGATGCAAAAGAATATGGATGTTTCTCACAAAACCGAAGTATTGTGGTAAATGAAGGTCGCAAACCCGGTATCAAATTAGTTGATAGTTTGCGAGATTATAAAGAAATCAGCTTGCATGATTGGGCCATGGAAATGATCCATGAAATCGCAGACATTGCAGACCAATTGGGTCTAAATAACGATATATACCGTCGCTCCATCGCCGCCCAAAAGAGCAAAGCGGTCGATCCAGAATGCACGCCATCGGCACGAATATTAAGCGACATTGTGAAGCATAATTCGTCGTACTTTAAGTTTGCTATGGATTTAGCTATTGCCCATGCTGACGATTTCAAATCGAGGCCGTTAAGCAGCGAAAGAAAAACGTTTTTTGAAGAACACGCCAAACAATCACTCGAGGATCAAGTGGTGCTTGAAGCAAACCAAAATGAAAGTTTTGAATCGTTCTGGAAGCGTTATTTCAAAGAAAATTACAACCTTACTGTTGAATAAAAAAGGTTGTAAATAATAAATCTTTGATGCCATCCGTGTTGGTAATATCTGCTAACGCGGCGCGCAACTCTTGCAATAATTCAAGCCTAATCGTTTCTCGCTGCGAACCATCGCGAATGCGCTCTTCATTTTGCTTACTCAAAAACATGATCACTGCATGGCGCAATATCGGCATATGCAGGTTGATATCATCTATCAGAGTACCCTCTTTCGATAACCTCAACGTAATATCTGTCCGTAAGTATTTTAACTTTCCGCCTCCACCATAATTCAAAACAAACGAAGGGTTCATTTCAAGATACATCGTATTGCTTGTATTGGCATCCTCTTGGGCAAAAAGGCTATTACCAAACATTAATAGCACTGCAATGAGGAACATCTTTGAAATTCTAAACATGGGTTCTCTTTCTATGTCATTTTCACGCTATAATCGGACAACTTAATTTTTCTGGATCAACAATGACAAGCATAGACCGTTTATTTCCAATTCGCCTTCTCAATTTAGTGATTGCATTAGGCTGTGCCAGCTTGATAGGTATTGCGTTGTATATGCAACATCAGCTGGGCCTAGAACCCTGCCCACTATGCATGACTCAACGGGTTGCCATCATCGCTGTAGGTAGCGTCGCCTTGCTTGCATTTTTGATTAACCCACAAGGGGTTGGCCGCAGAGTAATGGCAGGTTTAGCAGGCCTACTGGCAATCGCAGGTGGCGCTGTATCCTCTCGACAATTATGGTTGCAAAGCTTGCCGGAAGATCAAGTTCCAGCCTGCGGACCTAGTCTGGAATATATGTTAGAGACGTTTCCCTTGGCAGAAACACTTAAAATCATGCTACAAGGTGATGGCAATTGTGCGGAAGTGGTTTGGACATTCCTCGGTTTAAGTATCCCAGGCTGGACACTTGTCGCCTTCGTCGGTTTACTAGGTGTTAACCTTTGGCAAATGCTGCGTCGAATATAAATGCTGTGGGTTAAGGGTGTTTTTACCCTACTGCTTTTTCAAAGTATTGGGGAGCTGATTAAGTATCTTACTGGCGTGTTACTACCCGGCCCAGTAATCGGTATGTTTCTATTGTTTGGCTTTTTAATTATCAAGCGCGGCGTAAGCGATAGCTTACAACAAGTAAGCATCCCGATGATCCAAAGTTTGACTATTATGTTCGTTCCACCGACGGTGGGGATGTATTTCCTCGGTGACGGGTTTAATGATCAATGGCTGCCTTTTATTGCTGCCGGTGTAGGTACAACCATGCTAGGCACGGCAATAATTGCGTTTGGTATGAAAAAAGTCCTCCCCGCTGAGAACGATCCTCATGCCTGAATTACTTTACGAACTCCTAAGCAGACCTATATTCGCCGTCACCCTATCGGTGGGTTTCTTTTTAGCCAGTAACGTATTTTATCAACGAAGCAAGCACTTCCCTTTGCTACATCCGTTAATTACCGCTCCACCAATTATCGCTGCCATTTTAAAATATGCAGATATCGACTACGCAACCTATTTTGCGGCTAACGATTTATTAATTTTTCTACTCGGACCAATCACCGTTGCCATGGCGATCCCTCTATATCAACAATTGAACCGCATTCGCAGCATGGTCGCCATTTCGTTATGGACGATAATTATCGGCGCCAGTTTAGCCACAGGGCTTGCCTATATCGCCGTAATTTCTCTAGGCGGCAATCAAGAAACGATGATTTCCCTGCTTCCCAAAACGGTCACCACGGCGATCGCTTATGCACTAAGTGAAGAGTTTGGTGGAAATACCTCAATAACTGCAGGCGCAACCATGCTCGCGGGTTTGACTGGTGTCGTCGCAGCGCCGACTATTTTTAAACTTTTAAAAATCAATGACCACCGTATCATGGGGTTCACCATGGGCATTATGTCCCACGGCAGCGGCACTACCAGAGCTTATGAAATCAGTCCGGTTGCCGGCGCCTTTGCAAGCTTGGGAATGGGGCTGACCGGCGCGTTTATATCGATTGTGCTACCGATAGTGGCTGTTTGGTTTTTTATCTAGTACTGACTCCTAATAACCTATCGCAACCCCGTCCTTACGCATTTCAGTTGCACCAATATATGCCCCAGAATTAGGGTCTACCATAATCGCTTGGTAGCCGCCAAACATGGCGCCACGATCATCGATCTTAACGTTATGCCCCATGGCTTTAAGTTTTTGCACCGTCGCGACTGGAACGCCTGGTTCTAAATACAATACCCCTAGTGGATCGAACGATTGGTGCGTAGGACTAGCACCACCATCATGTAAAAATCGTGCAGCATCCCCCGCCTCTTGAAGACTCATACCGTAGTCGATGATATTCACTAAAATCTGCACATGCCCTTGAGGTTGCATTCCTCCGCCCATCAAGCCAAAACTGATAACAGGTTTGCCATCTTTACTAACAAAGGCAGGAATAATGGTATGAAATGGACGCTTACCTGGAGCATAAGCGTTGGCATGAGTGTCATCGAGTGCAAATAACTCACCGCGATCTTGTAGCATAAACCCTAAACCATCAGGCACCAGTCCAGATCCCATACCTCGATAATTCGATTGAATCAGAGACACCATCATACCGTCTTTATCTGCTACTGTTAGATAGGTGGTATCGCCCTCACCTTCAAGTTTGACTTCGCCTGCACTGACTTCAGACATCGCCTTATTAGGATCAATCAGTGCTAGCCGCTGCAAGGCATACTCATCCGATAACAAGTGTTCAATCGGCGCACGATTAAAGGCTGGATCAGCATAGAATTTTGCTACATCCTCGAAGGCTAAGCGTTTTGCTTCGACCATAGCGTGAAATACCTCTGCCGAATCACGGGGGTACTGTTTTAAATCCATGCGATCTAACATTTTTAACATTTGTAATGCAGCCATACCCTGACCATTGGGTGGCAATTCGTGCACTGTGTAACCACGATAATCGACACTTAAAGGGGTAACCCATTCC
Organism: Pseudomonadales bacterium; assembly: GCA_023255355.1. Classification (GTDB taxonomy): domain Bacteria; phylum Pseudomonadota; class Gammaproteobacteria; order Pseudomonadales; family JAHEIH01; genus JAHEIH01. The sequence goes on from JALRIU010000071.1 coordinate 5,659, forward strand.
CCTTGATGGGCAGCTAAATCGTCATAACGCATATCCGCACCGATACGGCGAAAATAGGCATCCATATTTTTTGCGAGATCGCCTTCATAAAATATAGCGCGACCACCTTGGGCGATACTCCTGAGTGTTCTCGCTAAATCGGGATTGCGAAAAACTTGACCCGTTTGCGGGGCTTTGCCCTCAATAAAATAAGTCGCCATGGCATTGTCGAGCTCTTCTACCATTGGTGATATTTGTTTGAAGCGTTTCAGATTACCGGCAAAATAATAGGCAATGACAGGACTTACAGGAAAGCCTTTTTGAGCATAATCGATAGCGGGCGCAAGGTTTTGAGCCATCGTTAATTTGCCAAACTTTTGGTGTAATGCGAACCAAGCATCAACTGTACCCGGCACGGTCACAGACAGACTGCCATGGGAAGGAATACCCTCATAATCAGCCGGCAACTTGCCAGACGCTTTTAGCGCGGCGATCTTGGCCTTCATTTGATTCAAGTCACGTCCCATCGGTGAGCGCCCAGAACCATTGTAGCCATGCAGTTGCTTACCATCCCAAACGATGGCAAAAAGATCTCCACCGATACCATTACCCGTTGGCTCCATTAATCCTAATGCGGCATTAGCAGCAATAGCCGCATCCATTGCACTACCGCCCTGCTTCAAGATATCAATCGCCACCTGGCTAGCCAGAGGCTGTGCGGTAGCTGCCATACCGTTCATGGCATAAACCGCACTGCGCGAATAATCCATGCCAATCGGCCGGCCACCAGCACCTAACTCTGCCGCGCTTTTGTTACTGAGAAACGCAGCAAGCAATAAAATAAATATTGCTGCAAAGACTGAGACCCAGGGTGTTTTACGGCGCGGTTGACCGCAACAATCTCGATTATCTGCCACACGTTACTCCTTAATAATGTACACAAAAGAAAACATTAAAATAGCTCAGAAATGATTGCACTCACCCACAACAATCGTTATTGTGAACGCAAATAAAAGGACAATCCCATGCAAGACACTACAGAAATTTTCAATGAAGTTGAAGGTCTTTTAGCGCGCTGGTTAGAAGAGCGCAACGAGCTTATTCAACGCTTTCATCACGCCAATGAAATGCCAGAAGAAAATACCGACGAATCACCCATCGCTAAATTTTGCGAGCTACTCGTCGACTATGTTTCCGTAGGTCATTTTGAAGTTTTCCAAAAGCTTATTTCTGAGGGCAGATCGTTTGAAGACCTAGAGCACCTTGTGCAAGCTGAACAATTACTGCCAGAAATTAGCGCAACGACCGAAGTTGCACTAGAGTTTAATGACCATTTTGAAGCCGCAAGTGACAAACTTGCTATGGAAATTGAACTGGCTACCCTGCGTGATGTTCTGGCAACGCGTTTTGCCTTAGAAGACAAATTAATAGAAATTTTACACACGTCGCATGAGGTAACCGCTAATTAATTTGGAGCCCTATGCTCACCAGCGTTTATAGACTCAAAATCTTATCCATCTCTATTGCAGCCCTCCTCATGGGTTGCAATGACAGTCCTCCCGCAGCAAGTATTGAAGTCGCCGTTGATGGAATTTATGGCGCTGCACTTAATTCAAACGCCAGCCACGCGGTTATTGGTTCTGTAAATCATGGCGGTTCATGGTGGCAACTCAGCCCGGCTGAGCGATTATTTGACTGGAACCACAACAACGATCAATACGCCAACATAATCACCGCAGCTATAACGGCTGACGGTCGCTATGCCATGACTGGCGAAACGACAACGATGGTGCTTTGGAACACTCAAACTGGAGAAAACCTCACCTATTTCAAAGCACCGGCAGACATTCATTCGATTGCCCTGACCGACATGCTTGGCGTCGGTGTCCTTGCCGCTTTAGGTTTAGAAAATCAAACAGCGACTTTATTTAACGCAAGTCGTGGCAGAGTCCTTGCGACGTTTAATCATGGCAGTCGTGTAAGAAGTGTCGATATTAGCCCTGATGGAGAATGGCTACTCAGCGGTGGCGACGATCAACGCGCTATTTTTTGGTCAACCAAACAACAAAAAGAAATAAGCGCTATGCAACATAGCGATGATGTTCGCTTGGTTAAACTAAGCAGTGATCACTCGTTAGCATTGAGCGTAAGTAAATACGATAAAGCCTTAGTATGGCAAACTAAAGACGGCACTATCGTTGGTGAAGTGCCTAATCTAGGCGACGCCATGCGACGAGGACGAACGTTTTCCACAGCACGCTTTAGCGAGGACAATCGTCTGTTAGTTACAGGGGCAACAGATCGCTCAGTGGAATTATGGCAAATCAGCGATATGTCTCGCAAAGCAAAATGGATATTACCGCTGCGCGATACAAGACAACCCGCTAACGCCTCGGTACTTGATGTCGCCTTCAATCCAGATGGCGACATCATTGCAGTAGCAGGTAACGGTTACATCCACACATTGCAGCCTTAAGGCGTTTCTAACTGCTCGCTAGCATCGTTAAGATGAGGGAAAAGCCAGTGCTTAACATCCTTGGCGATAAAATATAATACTGGAACTAAGAATAGAGTGACGACAGTTGAGAACAAGATACCAAAGGCCAATGACGTTGCCATAGGTTTAACAAATTGCGCCTGCAAGGATTTCTCCAATTGGATAGGTGCCAAACCTACAAAGGTGGTGATTGAAGTTAAAAATACCGCTCTGAATCTTCTTACACCAGCTTGCATAACAGCTTCACGCCAGCAGTGACCTGCTGCTTTAAAATGGTTAATGAAATCTACCATCACTAGTGAGTCATTAACCACAACCCCCGTTAAACCAAGCATCCCTATGATGGATAAAATACTCAAATCCATACCCATCAACCAATGCCCAGTAATTGCACCGGTGATACCAAAGGGAATAACACTCATAATCAATAGCGGCTGACCATAAGATTTTAGCGGAATGGCCAAGGCAGAATAGATGAGAACTAAAACAATAAGCGTTGCAAGACCAAGAGTGTCAGATGTATTAGCCTGCTGCTCAGCTTCTCCCCCTAAATTAATTCTAACTTCGGGGAATTGTTGATTAAGATTTGGGAAGGTATTTGTATTTAAAAAACTAATGATTTCACCCAATTCGACGCTGGTTTTATTAAAGTCAGCACTCACTGTCACCACCCGATTACGATCGATACGATTGATAACACTTAAGCCAGAATATTCTTCGATTTTGCCTACCACAGGGAAGGGTACCGATGTGCCATTGGGCAATTGAATCCATAAGTCATTTATAGCGCCGAGCATGCTTCTATCTGCTTTAGCTAAGCGCACAAAAACCCTGACTTCATGCTTGCCTCGTTGAACGCGTTGCACCTCGGAACCATAAAACGCATTTCGTACTTGAGCCGCAAGATCTACTGCACCTAATCCAAGCGCCTGTCCTTCTGGGGTTAACCTAATATCGTATTCGGTACCCCCCGATTTGAAGCTATCTCTGATGTCATAAACACCATTAATACCTTGCAAATCCATCTTAATTTTTTGTGATACTTGGCGTAATTTGTCAATATTATTACCAGTGACTTCAATTTCAAGCGCCGCCATACCTGCAGGACCAGCCTTATCATGAATAACAAAGGATCGAGCGCCACTAATCGGACCAACCTCTTCACGCAACCAATTACTCATGGTTACGCCATCAATGACTCGTTCCTCACTAGGTGTCAGTTCTAGTACTAACTGGGCAATCGTATCTGAGCTTGAAACTAAGTAGACATGTTTTATACCACTTCGATTATCAGGATCTGCCTTTTTATGACGTTCATCCATACGATACACAGATGCCTCAATGTGTCGCGCCATTTCATGAGTCACTCGCCAAGAAGTGCCCTCGGGCATTTCAAGATTGGCACTTATAAAGTCGGAAGGAACAACAGGGAAAAAGGTGAAGCGCACCCAACCAGATGGAATTAACGCAGCAGTAACAAAAAATATGGCAAAAAATAAAGAGATAGTGGTGTATCGATGATTTACAGCCCTATCTAAAAATCTTTGATAAGGACCTTTAGCAAAAGAGCTAAGAGCGTTAGCACATAAATTCTGTAGACGATAAAACCAAGCTAGGTAGCCGCGCTCTTTCTTTACTAATTTCACATGGCGAAGATGGGCAGGAAGGATCAGTTTCGTCTCAATTAGAGAAAACAGAATACACAATATGACGACGATACCCAGTTGTGAAAGCATTCGACCGAAGCCTTCAACTATAAATAACGCTGGCATGAAAGCAATCATTGTAGTCAAAGCACCAAAAATGGTAGAAATAGCAACACGCCTTACACCACCAACAACAGATGTGAGCCCATTACGATCTTTTTGTAGCTGAGAGTAAGCACTTTCGGCAGTGACAATGCCATCATCGACCAAAATACCTAATACCAAAATAAAGGCAAATACTGACAAGACGTTAATTGTGACTGGCAGGTCAAAAATATAAATAGTGGCAATAGTACCCAACATTGCGAAAGGTACCCCCAAGACAACCCAAAAGGCCAAGGTCAAATCTAAGAATAATGCCAATACAATAATGACGAGGGCAGCGCCCTGCAGAGCATTGCGCATCATTAACTCGATACGACCTTCTAGCAAAGTACTTTGATTTACCCATGAAGTAATTTCAATAGTCTCTGCCAACTGTTGACGTTTCTCTTTAGAATACTTATTAATTTTTTCAACAATATCCAGTACGTTTTGATCGCCAACAGTTTGAATCATTAGCGTCATGGAAGGCTTACCATTCATCACGCTCAATACTGGCATTTCATTAAACGAGTCATCTATTTTTGCCACATCACGAAGGTAGACAAAGGTACCATCGGCACGTGTTAACAAAGGCAAACGACCATAATCTTCGCCGCTATATGCTTGCGACTCAGAACGTAATTTGATGGTGCCAGAATCCGTGCGCATTTGCCCACCAGGAAGATCGCGAGATTGTTTGCGAATAACATTGGTGATTTGTGCGAATGTCAGCCCATAACGCTGAATATCTTGCTGTGAAATTTCTATCGAGATTTCATATGTGCGATCACCAATCATGGAAATTTCGGTAATGCCATCGAGCATCAGAACTTCTTCACGCATTTGCTCGGTAAGTTCTTTTAGCGAGATATAATCCATATCAGCCGAGATACTCAGCCAAACAGCGCCACCCTTATAGATACTTTCTGCAACAATAGGTTTTTCAGCATCAAGAGGAAATGCAGCGATACTATCAACACGCATTTTCACATCACTGAGGGCTCGACTCATATCAGAGTTAGGTAACATTTGTACTGTAACCGTACCCACCCCTTCTCGTGATTGACTACGCAACTCTTTGATACCAACAATATCGCGCACGGCCTCTTCAAGCTTGATAACTATACCGCGCTCGACTTCTTCGGCAGAACTTCCAGGGTAGGGAACAGTAACCGTGATCGCTTCAATAGGAAAAGAGGGTAAGACTTCTTTAGGTATTTCTTTAAGTCCCATAAACCCAATTAAAAAAACTAATAGTAACAACAAATTAGCGGCGATCGGGTTGGATGCCATCCATCCAATTGCACCTTTTAGGTCATTATTGTTAGTCATTTTGAACCGCCACTAACATCTGATCAAACATGACCTCAAGTCGGTTAGTAACCACTCTATCGCCGTTATTTAAACCACGAATAATGACTTCGCCCTTGCCGTCATAGTGCACGATATCCACAGTGCGCTTGTAGATTTTACCGTCTTCAAAGACAAACACAGTAGATTCAGGATGCAACGCAAGTTGGGGGATTTTTTCAGCATCGGCGACTTGATCGCCAACCATGGTGACCTCTACAAAAGCGCCATAGACTAAAGGTAATTCAGCATTGGCTTGCTCATAGGGATTATCGATTTCAACCACCGCATTGATAACACGGGTTTGTTGATCTAGCCGACCTTCAAGTCTAACGTAGCGACCCTGCCACTGATAAAGATGACCATTGATTAAACGGTTCAGCATAACTTTAGTGGGCTCGTTGTTCACTAGATACACCGCATCACTCTGAACGAGGGGCATGTGGACCTCACCTTTGTCTGTACTCATCAACTCAGCGACCAACTTACCGGGCGACATAAACTGAGCGAGCTCAACCGGTGCTGAATCCACAATGGCGTTGAAAGGTGACGTAATCGTCGTTTTGCTTAGGTCTAATTCAGCTTTTTTGACAAGCTTTTCTGCAGCGTTAATATTAGCTTTGGCTTCTTCCACGCGCGCCTTGCGTTGCAAAGCTTCAGCATCAGCCAATGCAACTCTTGCAGATGCCAAAGTCGCTTTAGCCTGAGCAAGTGCTAGCTCATAAGGAATTGGTTCAATCTTTATTAGTGGCTCGCCCGCCGCAACAAATTCACCACGCTCTAGTTTTTCTGATTTCCAAACGATAGCGCCACCGACTTCACTAGAAAGCACCAGAGATTGAGCTGGAACCAAATTACCGCGGGCGCTAATCACAATCTCTTGCTTATCTAATTGCATGGTTTGTAATTCTACGAAGGGAAGTCGCTGCGGTGCCTCCTCTTGCGGAATCGGCTTACGACTATTCACCATCACAATGGCTAAAACTAAACCAATAACCAAAATAGCAAGTGGACGAAATACGCGCTTGATTGAAAACTTCATAGAACACCAGTGTGGAGAACAAAATCGATCGGGTATTTTACAACAGTTTTGTAAAAATACTTATCACATTAATGACACTGGCTAAATATCATCTTCAAGAAAGAATTTCTCGATTGCTGAACGCTGATCCATAGCATCTTGGTAACCGTGTTTAATAAGATCTTGGATGAAACCTGGCTCAAATAGTAAGTAACTGGCAAAGCTTCCGCCAGCGCCATCTTCATTAGCCCCGACACGTCCCATCAAATGGCGCATTGCGCGGGGTAAATCTTTGATATGTTTAGCCGCTAAATGATCAAACTCTATCGATGGATAGACGGCTAAAAGATTGATTAATTGCATTGATCCCATTGAGGTATAAGGCGCTTCATTTTGAACAAACCCAATCAGTTCGTTAAAACGCTGCATGATTTCAAGGTCATGCTCCAAGCTATCAATAAAAGCACTGTTAAATAAGTGCCCTACCATACTCGCCATTGAAGGCGAGTGAACGGTAGTATCTAGGTTCAATTTCTTACGAGGATTGCCACTTACCCCAATGACTAAAATCCGATTTGCTCCCAATCGCAAAGCCGGACTCACCGGTGCTAACTGACGGAGCGCGCCATCGCCAAAGTACTCTCTACTCACCCATTGCGGTGGAAAAATCATTGGGATCGCAGAGCTAGCCATTAAATGTTCCACGCCTAGCTCAGTGGGCAGACCAATGCGTCGATAGCGACGCCATGACTTAAGTTCTTCACGGCCTTGAAAAAAAGTGACCGATTCGCCACTGGAAAACCCTGTAGCATTGACCGATACCGCATCAAGATACCCCGCATCGATTCGTTTTTGGATATTACGAAACTGAATTACGTTTTGTAATAGCTCTTGTAACGGTGAATTATCCAGTAAGGCAATGGGTCGACTGCGACCGACACCTTTATTGAACAAAGAAAAAAATATGCGAACCAAACTCGTCAATAAATCAAAGTAACCGGCACGGTAAATATTGTTTACATGAAGGTTAGTCCATAGGTGTTCAACTTTTTTAACCGCCAAACGAAAATTATTCGCCGATGCAGCTAAGGCCACTGCATTTATCGCCCCAGCAGAGGTTCCAGTAATCACCTGAAAAGGATTCGGCGCATGCTTTTTATGCATTTCAGAGATAGCTTTCAACACACCCACTTGATAAGCACCGCGGGCACCACCGCCAGATAAGACAAGTCCTCGCTTGGTTTGGTTTGTTTGATCCATAACTTGCAGTCACCTTACTTTATTACTAATACTGTAGGACTAATTTTTAATTTTCACACGCCAGAAATAGTGCCATAACCATTTTTATGCAGATAATTTTTTTATACTGCATCCAATCGCCACAATCGCAGCGTCATATAAGCAAAACATGACATTGCTGGAGAAAACGTTATGAAATCAATCATCAAAATCGGCCTAGTAAGCGCCATTTTAATCACGGGCTTTGCCATTGCGCAAAATGATCCCACACCACCACCTGCATCAGTAAGACCTGCTGATATGGAAAAAGTTATCGAGCAAGAGTTTGTTATCAAACAAGATGACCATGTCATGCATATTAAAATTGATGACCAAAATGGTGAAAAGGTCGATATAAAGCTCAATTTAGAGGAAGGAAAAACCAGTAAGATTGCTGAAAAAATCCTCGCTAAACTCAAGGAAAAAGGTCTACTTGAGGGTGACAACGTCGTTATCGAAACCGAAGGGCTTGAAAGCCTCGCGGCACTCGAAAACCTCGAAGCGCTCGAAGGTTTAGAATCGTTGAAAGAGCTAGAAAAACTTGAAAAACTCGATCGGGATATATCGATGTCTATCCACAGCGATATTGACACTGATGGATTGAAAGGCGCAGCAATTATTGTGCCGGTGCTGGGTATTATTGCGGTCTTTGGCACCCCCATCTTGATCGTTTATTTGATTTTGCGTGCAGCGACACGTCGCAAAGAATTGATGCACGAAAATATCAATAAATTACTAGAACAGGGCCGTGATATTCCACCTGAACTAATGGCAGCTTATCAACAGCAGAATTCACCTGAAGCTGATCTTTACAGTGGCATTCGTCTAAGCCTAGTCGGTGTAGCTATCTTTATTGCACTTGGTTCATTAGCAGGGTTTGATGTTGGCAGCATTGGCTTCATTCCCATGGCTATCGGTCTAGCGAGAGTCATTACCTGGAAGATTCAGGAAAGCAAGAAAAACGCTCAGATTTAATGGACACTAGGCCAAGATCGTGATGGACATTGCGGATAAGGAGCTTATCCAAAGGACTCTAAACAACGGCGACCAGCGGGCATTTAGCCAGCTGGTTTTGCGCTATCAATCACCGTTACGATGCTGTATCCGTCGGTGGTGCCAAGATGAAGCCTTAGCGGACGATTTGGCACAGGAGACGTTCATCAAAGCTTACAATGCGCTTTCTACGTTTAGGGGCGATGCTAAATTTAGTACTTGGCTTTACCGTATCGCTTTTAATGTATCGATGAGCGAACAAAGAAAACGCGGATTAGTTTTGTTGACTGAAGAACAGGAACAAGCGCTGGAAGCGCAGACCAGTAAACATGACGATGTAGCATTGTGCGAAGATCTAAACAACGCAATGCAACATTTAACACTGGCACAACAAACCCTGATTGATTTATGCTTAAACCGTGGCTTCTCTCATCAAGAAGCTGCAGAGATTACCGGCATGGCACTAGGCACCGTCAAGTCCCATGTCAATCGAGGCAAAGCCAAATTGATGAGTTTATTGGCAATTTGGCAGGAGGATGCAATCCATGGCTAACAATGACGCTTTTGAAAACTGGCTATCGCAGCAGTTACGTGATGCCGATGACTATATTGATGACAACGGTTTTACAGACGCCGTCATGGCAAAACTACCGGCAAAACCATTATTTGCGCCTCAAAAGACCAGTCGTATTCCCACTCTGCTAGCACTGTTATTTAGCAGCGCCCTAGTGATATCCGTCTTCCCAGTCGGGTACGTGGTTGAATCGGTCTTCTTCACTCAAGTATCATTCTTTACCCTAGCGTTAGCTGGTGTAGCATTTAGTACTGTCACAGGGGCGTTTGCCATCTTTGCTAACAAACATGTCTGAGCAACTTAAAGCAGAGCGATATCGACAAACCCTCCAGGCGATCACTAGTTTGTGTGAAAACGAAACTGATGAGATTGCAATGATGGCAACCATAGTTTGCGAACTTCATCAAAGAATGGAGGGCTTTCATTGGACAGGATTTTATCGCGTTACCGCACCAAAACTTTTAAAAGTAGGCCCCTATCAAGGCGGGCATGGCTGTCTAAGCATTACCTTTGAGCGCGGTGTTTGCGGCCGTGCTGCGAGCATGGCTGAAACCCAGATCGTCGATGACGTTAACCAACTGCACTACCACATTGCATGCTCAAGTAGCACGCAGTCTGAAATCGTTGTGCCGGTTTTTGATCGGCATGGCAACGTCAAAGCAGTCCTTGATATAGATTCAGACAACCTCGCTCAATTTGATGCGACTGACAAATTCTTTTTAGAAGGGATTGTGTCACTGCTAACACCTACTTTTACCAACTTAAATGAATAAATAAGATCAATTTTTAACCTAAAAGCTTTTATTTTGGAGCCACGGTGTTATCATTCACGGCTCTTTTGTTAAATACTTTTATGTCACCCTAGGAGACAATGATGAGCGACAACATCGTCCACGCAACTGACGACAGCTTTGAAGCAGACGTAATGAATGCAGACCTTCCAGTACTTGTTGATTACTGGGCAGCATGGTGCGGCCCTTGCAAAATGATCGCCCCAATTCTTGATGAAGTCGCTACAGACTACGCTGGAAAGTTGAAAGTGGTTAAAGTCGATATCGATAGCAACAAAGAAACACCTGCTAAATTTGGCATTCGCGGCATCCCTACCCTGATGATTTTCCGCGGTGGCAACATCGAAGCAACCAAAGTTGGCGCCTTGTCAAAAAGTCAATTAATCGATTTTATCGACGGTACAATCTAAAGTTGTTTGCCCATTCTTAGTTGGATGGGCAAAATTTTCTTTACGAATATAGAAACGCCAACTATACTCAGTTTTAGTTAATGCACTTCGGCATTAAAACCCCCAAACTTTAAAACACTAATCTCACGACATTCTGTCGATCTGAAAAAAATCCCTCTATGAATTTAACCGACTTAAAAAACAAACCTATTGCTGAACTATTAGATATTGCCACTGAAATGGGCCTAGAAAACATGGGCCGCTCGAGAAAACAAGACGTTATTTTCTCGATCCTTAAGCGTCACGCTAAAGGCGGTGAAGACATTTTTGGGGATGGCGTTTTAGAAATCTTACAAGACGGCTTCGGCTTCTTACGCTCAGCAGAAGGCTCGTTCTTAGCGGGACCTGACGACATATATGTTTCACCCAGCCAAATTCGTCGCTTTAATTTGCGGACGGGTGACACGATTGCTGGCAAGATTCGCCCACCTAAAGATGGTGAACGCTATTTTGCCTTGTTGAAAGTTGACACGATTAACTACGACAAGCCCGAGAACTCAAAAAATAAGGTCTTGTTTGAAAACCTTACCCCATTATTTCCAAACCAACGCTGTGTCCTAGAAGCTGGTAACGGCTCTACTGAAGACCTTACAGGTCGAGTTATCGACTTAACGTCACCTATCGGTAAAGGCCAGCGTGGTCTGATCGTCGCACCGCCAAAAGCGGGTAAAACATTAATGATGCAGAACATCGCACAAAGTATCTCTAGAAATAACCCCGAGTGCTACTTGATCGTTTTATTGATCGACGAAAGACCCGAAGAAGTTACCGAAATGCAGCGTTCAGTTCGCGCAGAAGTAGTTGCTTCAACATTTGACGAACCACCATCACGCCACGTTCAAGTTGCTGAAATGGTTATCGAAAAGGCCAAGCGTCTTGTTGAACACAAGAAAGACGTTGTCATTCTTCTCGACTCGATCACACGTTTAGCTCGCGCATACAATACAGTTATTCCTAGTTCTGGCAAGGTACTCACCGGTGGTGTTGATGCCCACGCTCTAGAACGACCCAAGCGTTTCTTTGGTGCCGCACGAAACATCGAAGAAGGCGGCAGTTTAACTATTTTAGCCACGGCACTTATCGATACTGGCTCGAAAATGGACGAAGTCATTTATGAAGAGTTCAAAGGTACCGGTAACATGGAACTCCACCTCGACCGTAAGATTTCAGAGCGTCGTGTTTTCCCTGCTATTAATATACGTCGTTCAGGTACACGTCGTGAAGACCTCCTGACTACCGAAGAAGAATTGCAACGTATGTGGATTTTGCGCAAGCTTCTTAATGACATGGAAGACGTACCAGCGACTGAATTCTTGTTAGATAAGCTCAAGCAGCACAAGACTAACAATGAGTTCTTCGACTCGATGAAACGTAAATAATAAAGGGCCTTCTGGCCCTTTTTAATATGATAAAGATGACAAGATGACAGCAATAACCTGGCATTGCCTAAGTTTCAATGACATGACAACTCGTCAATTGTACGAGGCCATGGTATTGCGCCAAGAAGTATTTGTCGTCGAACAAGAATGTGCATTTTTGGATGCAGATAGTATTGATTACTCGTGCATGCATCTATTTGGATATGTAGACAAAAAGCTCGTTGCCTATAGCCGTCTAGTCCCCGCAGGTGCTGTTTATGAACAATGCTCTATTGGGCGCGTAGTATCTGCAATCAGTGAGCGTGGTAAAAACATTGGCCGGCTACTGATGCAACAATCCATAGACTGGATTGAAACAAACTGGGGAAATCAACCAATCAAGATAGGCGCACAGCAACGCCTAGAAGCCTTTTACGAGTCATTTGGATTTGAGGTTTGCTCAGAGCCATACATGGAAGATGGCATCCTCCATGTTCATATGATGAGAACGGCTAGCGCATAGCCGTAGGCTGAGGCAACTTAGGTAGCATCACATCACCCAAACGAACAGCGTGTTGCGCGTACTGGCTACTCTTTTGCCACTCACCCAGCGAGCCGCATAGGCGCGACAATTCAGCATAAGCCTCTGCATTGGGTTTAGCGTTGATACTTGCAACAAAATACTCTTTGGCCTTGGCCCAAAGCTGATTTTGTAAACTCAAACGCCCCAAGGCTAGTAACAGCACTTCATCTTTTTCACGTTGTTTTAACCACGACTCAGCCAACATTAACTGCCTGACGCCATCATTACCGTTGCAGCGTCCATAAAGATCAATGACACGCTCATCCCAGTCTGTGCGTAGGAAACCTTTTAAGATGATTTCTGCCTTATTTTCGTTGCCACTTTTGATAAGCATATTGGCATAACACGTTAGAACTTCAGCATCATCGCGAACAATGGCAGGAAAGTTTTTCCATACTTTGTTGATCTTTTCTAAGGGAGAGTCAGCATCTGCAGCCTCTTGCAATAAGCCAATTGACATCGCATTGCGCCACTGCAGCAACTCATTTTCAGTATATTGACCACGCTTATTAAGCACAGGTAGCAAGTCACGTAATTGTGTCCACTGTTTGTTGTGGCTATAAATCTTTGCATAAAGCTGTAAACAAACTGGATGGTACATGGCCTCAACACGCAACCTATCGAGAACATTTACCGCCGTCTCCCAATGATCTCGATCTATCATAATCTGAGCTTTGACAGCTGCCACAGCCACAGCGTCGACGTCGTCTAGCGCCTCAGCCCTCGCCAATAGATCATCACAAAGGGTCTTATTATCGGCATGATGGGCAGCTTTTGCGGCAAAAAGTATGTCACCAAGTGGGTTCTCAGTATCGTTAGCAGCGCGTTCTAAAAGATCGGCTGCAGCACTCCAGTGACCTTCGATATAGGCAATAAAACCTCGCTTGGCACGCCGCTCACTGCGTTTGGCTGAGCGCTCTCGCCACCAGGTGGTTGAAGATTTAATAGGCCGAAAAAACAGCATTAATACAGCTTTGATCAACCAAACTAATAGCCCAATAGTCATTAAGCCGGCAATCGCCACCCACAAACTCATTTCAATCGAGGTGCCACCATAGGCAAGCATGACATAACCTGGATCGGTCGAAATTTTACCCGCCAACCAAACTGAGGCTAACAGCAGAACGACTATAACAACAAGGCGACGTCTCACTGCTGATCTCCGTTGTCTTGGGTATTAGCAACAGTTAGCTTTTCACTTTGGGGCTTGGCT
>JALRIU010000151.1 GCA_023255355.1 Pseudomonadales bacterium
ACATCACGCACTCACGCACCATGCGTTCTTCTATAGTAAAACTGCGAACGGTATCCATAGCACCGCATTTAGGACATACCGCTCCAGCAATAAAACGTTTAACAGGCTCTGACATTAGGCGTCTCCTAGGTTACAATGCAAAAAAAAACTAAGTAGTTTGAACATGAGTATAACACCAGACAATATACGTCCATACAAAGATCATCGCCCCAATATTGCTGAAAATGTTTATATTGATGCATCAAGTATCATTATCGGCCGAGTCAGCCTAGCCAAAGACAGTTCAGTTTGGCCGCTGTGCGTTCTTCGTGGCGATGTTAACGATATTGTCGTTGGTGAGCGCAGTAATATTCAAGACGGTACAGTCATTCATGTATCACGTCCTAAACCACACTTACCAAATGGCTGGCCAACCATCATTGGAAACGATGTTACTATCGCCCATAAGGTGATGCTGCACGGTTGTACCATAGAAGATCGAGTATTGATTGGCATGGGCGCTATCATAATGGACGGCGCGCACATCGAGTCTAACGTTATCGTTGCTGCGGGTAGCTTAGTACCCCCAGGTAAGCGACTTGTCTCTGGCTTTGTATATTCTGGCAGCCCTGCAAAACAAAGCCGGCCTTTACGTGAAAACGAGACCGGCATGTTTTTAAAGCAAGCAGCAAATTATGTTGCCTTAAAGACTGACTACCTAACGTTTGAATAAGTACGATGCCATGTACGTTAATACCTATATCATAACCATAGATGCAGCGAACAAAGACCGCTATCTAGCCCTCGCTAAAGTTTTTGCAGATGTTGCTAAAGATTTTGGCGCGTTAGAAATTTTTGAAAATTGGGAAGAAGAAATCCCTGACGGTAATATGACGGATTACCGCAAAGCTGTTTTGGCAATGCCCAATGAAAAAATCGTTCTGTCTTGGGTTATTTGGCCAGATAGAGCAGCAGCCGACTACGCACACCAAAACATGTTCAACGACGCAAGGTTGTCCTGCATGGATGAGGTTCTTTTTGATGGTAAACGGATGATTTTAGGGGGATTTAAACCCATGCTGGCTTGGCGTAAAACTAGCTTTGATGGCCCCGACGAAAGTATTCAATAACAGGCGCCGTTTGAGGGCGGACACCACGCCACAATTCAAATGCTTCTGCGGCCTGCTCTACTAACATACCAAACCCATCGGACACTAGGGTACATCCATTTTTTGATACCCAGTCATTAAAAATCGTTGGTTTTTCTAAATCGTACATCATGTCATAGCAAGCTGTCGTATCTGCAATGCAACTTGCTGGTATCGCTGGCAAATCCCCAAACAAACTTGCGCTAGTCCCGTTAATAATAAGATCAAACGTACCTTCGATTTCTTCAAAGGCACAACTTTTTATATTTCCCATGCCACTGAAGGCTTGAGCTAGTTGCTCAGCTTTTAAATGTGTGCGATTAGCAATACATAATTCGGCTGGTTCTTCCGCCAAGATAGGACCAAGTGCACCTCGCACTGCACCGCCAGCACCCAAAATTAGCACCCGCTTGCCAGAAATGATCCAGGCGAGATTGCGTGTTATGTCATTTACTAGGCCAACACCGTCAGTATTGTCACCCATCAAAGTTCCATCGCTTTGCTTGACGATAGTATTAACTGCTCCTGCTTGCCTTGCACGGCGACTTAACATATCAACAAGTTCAAATGCCTCTTGTTTGAAAGGCACAGTGACATTAGCCCCCTTCAACTTACGAAGTTGACGACAACTTTCACTAGCAAATTTTTCTTTCTCGATAAGCTCTGCGGTATACGTTAGCTGCTGACCTGTTTGTAGAGCAAACATACTGTGAATTATGGGCGATTTACTCTGCGCAATAGGGTTACCAAAAACTGCATATTTATCCATACGAATACCTATACCCATTCTCGGTGTGGCAAAAACTTTTCGTACAATGCTGCTTCTTCGCTACCTGCTTCTGGATGAAAGTCGTACTCCCAACGCACCAAGGGCGGCAATGACATCAAAATTGATTCGGTTCGACCATTGCTTTGAAGGCCAAATATCGTGCCACGGTCATATACCAAATTAAATTCGACGTAACGACCACGACGATACAATTGAAAATCACGCTGCTTTTGACCATAACTACGATGTTTATTGCGTGCTATTATCGGCTGGTATGCCTGAATATATGAATCACCTACAGCTCGCATCAATGCAAAGGCGTGCTCAAAACCACCTTCGCTGTAGTCATCAAAAAACAAACCTCCGACACCACGCGATTCATCTCGATGCTTTAGATAAAAATAATCATCGCACCATTTTTTAAACCGCGGATAAACGTCATCGCCAAACGGTTGGCAGGCATCTTTCGCGGTTTGGTGCCAAAATACACAATCTTCTTCGACTCCGTAATATGGCGTTAAATCATAACCACCACCAAACCACCATACAGGTTCTTCACCTTCTTTTTCAGCAACAAAAAAACGCACATTGGCGTGAGAGGTAGGCACATATGGATTCTCTGGATGGATAACGAGTGACACCCCCATCGCTTGAAAAGTACGGCCTGCCAATTCGGGACGGGACTGCGTTGCAGAGGGCGGTAATTTATCACCAAAAACGTGAGAAAAATTAACACCACCTTTTTCAATAACAGTACCATTGGCTAGGACCCGCGTACGGCCACCGCCGCCGCCAGGACGCTGCCATTCATCTTGTTGGAAACAAGCACCGCCATCTTCCTGTTCTAACGCTAGGCAGATACGGTCTTGCAGATCAAGCAAGTAGCTTTTTACTGCTTCAATGCTTACGTCTGTCATCTAATATCCTTAAAGGCTCGGTCTTAAAATTGAACCTGTTTGTAAATCTCTAATTTCACTTGGACTGCGTTGCTGTCCAATAATTCCCGGCGCAATAACGTCAATGCCCTCAGGAAAATAGTTCATCAATTGAATCCGCGTACGCGCTTCAGGCTTGGACGCTGGATTAGCGGACGTTGAAACAATCGCTCCCCCCGCTAACTCGCATAATGCTTTGGCATAAGGATGTTTTGTAATCCGCAAAGCAAAGCTTGCATGCTGGCCACAAATCCATGGCGGCACCGATCCATTGTTAGGAATAATCCAGGTCGTGGGCTTGTCTGTCGCTGCAGTCAGCCTTGCTAACATTTGTTCGGAAAGACCATCAAGAAATTGGCTACATTGGTTAATATTAGCCGCAATCATAATCAGACCTTTTTCAATTGGCCGTTGCTTTAGCGAAAGAATTCGTTGCACTGCAGAAGGATTAAACGGGTCACAACCCAATCCCCAAACGGCTTCGGTGGGGTAAGCAACAACCCCACCATGCCGCAGAAGACGCGCAGCCTGTGCCAGGGAGGAACTGGCGGCGCAGTACTTCACTTATAACTGCGAAAGTTTTTGTTGAAGCGCTTGATCTTTGGCGATTACCGCTTGCGCCATTTCTTCACGCTCAGCAATGAGTGCTGCAGCAAGGCCTTCATCAGCAGTCGCTAAAATTTGCGCTGCAAGATAGGCAGCGTTTTTAGCACCCGCTTTACCAATAGCAACCGTTGCTACAGGAATACCTCCAGGCATTTGTACGGTTGATAACAAAGCGTCTAGTCCATCAAGGCTCGCCTCGATAGGAACACCAATAACTGGTTTCAATGTATTAGCAGCAACAGCACCCGCCAAGTGAGCAGCCATGCCGGCAGCACAGATAAATGCACCACAACCACGCTTGTCAGCATCAGTTACATATGCATGAGTCACCACTGGTGTACGGTGGGCAGATGTCACTTTGACTTCAGTGCGGATACCAAACTTCTTTAAAGTCGTGATCGCTGGTTCCATCTGGGGTAAATCAGAATCGGAACCCATCAAAATAGCAACAAATTTATCGCTCATTAGTTTCTCCTGTTAGGGGCAAATAATTAAGGGGCTGTATTATAGCTCAATTCCCCTGAAACGCACGTATTCGTTGTAAATATCGATCCGCTAAACGCGATGCTCGACTTACTAGCGACATCGCTTTACCGGCCACATAGACATGTTCAGGGATACTCATCGCTTCTAATGGGTGGCCATCCCAAATCACCAAGTCAGCAGGCTGACCTATTTGAATGCCACCAAATTTTTCGGCGTTAAATAATCTCGCTGGGGTCGAGGTTATCGCTTTTATAGCAGCAGTGACGGGCAAGCCATGGGCTACCGCGTTCGCTGCGGACTGTCTAACCAAGGCCGCGTTATGCGATGCATCATCACCCATTCCTGTAAAAACAAGTTCGACGCCAGCCTGATTCAAAATGGCCGCCGCATCAAGGCGCGCACCCAAGCTGTCATATCCCATTGGCAGGTTATTGATAGGATCCATAATGACTGCGACCTTAGCATTTGCTAATTCGGAGGCGACACGCCATGCCTCACGAGCACTCATTAACACCAAGCTAAGTTTATATTGCTGGGCGAGCTCAACAACGCGCAAAATATCTGCTGCGCGGTCAACCTTAACTATCAAAGGTAGATCACCTGATAATACTGGCTGTAAGGCTGCTAGATCATGATATGACAGACTCAAATCTCGATATTCGCCCTTCATTATCTGCGATTTATATGCAGCAAATTCTTTGGCTTCATCGAGTGCGGTGCGTAACATGGCCAAACCGGTTGCCCGAGATCCACCAGCGACATCTTTGCCATGCTGACCAAGATTCACCACCATGCCGACACTGGGATTAAGGATCATTTGATCATCGCGCAACTGAATTAACGCCGCAGATCCAGCAAAAATGTGGTTGTCATTTTCGGGCACAACCAAGGCCCTGGTTAAACCAAGGCTACGATTATAAGGAATTAAAACCGAGTAAGGATTAATGGCTTCAGCAACACTCAAGGACGCAGTGTAGTCGATATTATCTGAACGATAATCGACCGTGTCTTTAATCGCACCAACCTCGACCACCCCAAGGTGAGTATTGCCATTAAAGATACCTGCGCTCAACGTTTTACCGCGGCCATCAATAATACTGCCTGTGGTAGTTAGGTTTTGACCTATTTCGGCAATGACACCATCCCGAAGAAGCATATCAGCTTGATAAGGATCTTTCTGACCATCGTAAATCATCACATTATCGATCAGCACTTCTGCTGCGGATAAATGCACGCTCAATAAGCCCGTAGCAAGCAAAACTAGACGTTTCATGGACGGTCCTCCTCAGCATTTATAATGCCTAAGTTAAAATCAGCGGTGGTATTTTGTCCTGCTGCATCGTGCACCACGACACCATCAATCCAAACCTTGCTTGGCTTGGCAAAACTGCTAAAAGGATCCTGATCCCATAACACTAGGTCTGCATTCTTACCCGCTTCGACAGAGCCAATCTTATCCTCAAGACCAATCACCTTGGCTGCGTTCAATGTCAACCATCGCATTGCGTGTGCCCGGTCCATATTGAGACCCAATTTATTACCTGCGGCTAGCGCCTTAGCAATTTCTTGATTTAAACGCTGAGTTTGAATCGGATCATCTGAGTGAATTACCGCGCAGCCTTTGGCAAAATCAACTAATGCGATATTTTCTCTAACCATATCAAAGGCCTCTTGCTTGAAGCCCCACCAATCTGCCCACATCACAGCACATACGTCTTCTTGGGCGAGTAAGGGGGCAACTTTATAGGCCTCAACAGCATGGTGAAAGGCACGAATGGTATAACCAAACTCCTTGCCAATATCGATCATTTGAGCCATTTCATCGGCCCGGTAACAATGGTTTTGGATTAAAATTTCACCATTGAGCACACCCATTAATGTCTCTAATTTAAGGTCTCGTTTGGGTGGTTTAACGTCTTTACCTGCTTTTATATCTGAGGCATATTTTTGCCACGTATCTCGGTAATCAGCCGCATCGATCCATGCTTTTCGATACCCTGCAACGTTACCCATGCGCGTTGAAGGCAGCTGACCTTTACTGCCGTATACGCGTTTAGGGTTTTCACCACAGGCCATTTTTAAACCATAAGGAGCATCGGGAAATTTCATGCCCTGCACCGTAACGCTATCCACGTTTTTAAGGGTAATACTGCGACCACCAAACAAATTTGCCGATCCAGGAAGCACTTGTACTGTCGTAATACCTCCAGCTCGGGCTTTTTCAAAGGCAGGGTCTTGCGGCCAAACAGAGTGTTCTGCCCAAACTTCTGCGGTAGTTGGGCTAGTCATCTCGTTACCGTCAGAATGATTGCTAGTCTCTGGCTGTGGATAAACACCCATATGAGAATGCACATCAATTAAACCGGGGGTTAACCAAAGACCGCTGCCGTCAATTTCAAACGCGCTACTATCAAGGCCTGTTCCAATGCGTGCAATCTTTCCGCCACTGACGAGTACATCAATATCGTCAAGTTGCGCACCATTACCTACATAAACATCAACGTTGCGGATAACAAAGTCAGTGTGCGAAGCTGGTTTATAAGTCGTTGCAAAAGCGACTGGCTGAGATACAACCTCAGGTAGCGTTTCTATCGGTTTATTTCCAGCGCATGCACTAACGGCCATAGTCGCCGCAATAATGGCTAATAAATTGAATGGTTTTAACATAACAAGCAGATCCCCTGACATAAGCCGAACAAATTTAGACCGTGGGACTAACGATGAATATGTTATTTCTCGACAAATTATGCACTCTTAACAAAAAAACCGTCTTGTTTAGTCACAACGCCTGCTACTTCACATTCACATAACAACCCCAATACTTTATTTATTGTCCAACCTGTTTTGCGGGCAATAAAATCAACCGGCACAGGCTCGATGGAGAGAAAATTAAATACGCGTTTGGCTTCATCGCTTATTGGCAACCCCTCTTCAAGCAATACTTCGCTATATAAATTAATGTTAGCGACGACATCTCTGGGCTCAGTGGCCAATTGAGCGCCCTGTTTGATTAGCGCATTACATCCCTCGCTCTGTGATGCATAGATATTACCTGGAATAGCACAAACATCTTTTCCTTGTTCTGCAGCAAGACGAGCACTAATTAATGAACCACTTCGCAAACCTGCTTCGACCACCAATAGTGCCTGACATAGGCCAGTAACCAACCTATTACGGCGAGGGAAATTGTGTTTAATAACCGGCATATCTAGTGCAAATTCTGAAATCAATAAACCACCACTTGTCACGATTTGGGTGGCTAATTGACGATGCGTTTTAGGGTATATTTCTGAAAGGCCACGGCCCATGACGGCAATTGTTTGGCCACTTCCGGCCAGTGCTCCTCGATGCGCAGCAGCATCGATACCAAGAGCCAGACCAGAGGTCACAACAAATCCACCGAGGCTAAACTGTTTAGCAAATTCGAATGCCGTTCGTTCACCATGCATACTCGCTTTTCTGCTGCCAACAATAGCAATTTGAGGAAGGCTTAGTAACGAACCGTTACCTTTGCAATATAACAACAGTGGATGATCATTTATGGCTAACAACGACTGAGGATACATCTCGTCAGCGGCACAAATCAGAAATATTTGTTGCGCGGCAAGGCGATCTTCGAGCTCGACTAAAAAAGGAAAAACTACTGGCAGTTGTTCTGGCGCATCTACGTTAATTAGACGGATTAATCTATTGTGCAGATCCTGTCGCAAAACAGTCCCTGTCTGCAGCTGAGCAAGCCAAAGCCAAGGATCATAGCCAAGCTGACGGGCACAATAAATAAGTTCAGATTCTGAAAGATCAGGATGATTAAGTAAGGCCAGCATCAGCCTTGCTTGGTCAGAATAATTCTTCACGGCAATTTCCTTTTGCTGTAAACCGCCATCCTTGGCGGCCGACGAGTTTAATAGCTAGGGATTGATCACACCATCACCTACCTCTAATGGCTGTGTGGATTCCATAACTAAACCATAGCTAAGTTTATCGAAAGTTTTGACAATCATCACGATGCCCCCTCGTACAGGGGGTAGTTGAATGAGTTCGTGAGTATAAGGATCTTTTACGGTATTGCCTTGGCGCTGCACAGCGAGCACATCGCCTAGCGCAATCCCTTCGCGGGTTCCTTTATTGATCATCACTATGCTGTGTAACCCAATTTGAGTAACGCCATCTTCTACAGCAAGAATGCGCCCATTAACCACTGAAGCGGGGCTTTTAGGATAGTAACTTGCGATAATTTCTGCTTCTGCATTGGGCAAAACATGATCACCTAGACGAATCTCTTCAGCGGTTTTAATGACCGCCAATGTGGCGATATCACCCTGAAAAGCTGTACGGTTAGAGGTACCAATATAGAGCATTTCATAACCTAGGACCTCAGCCGTCTCAGGATCAACAAACACCTGGCCTTTGCGATAAATATTAAATCTGCGACTATCATCAAAACGCCCTTTAGCAAACACAATATCTCCTGCTCCGCTGATAATGCGTCCTTCATTACCAGCAACAACGTATGGAGAACCCATCACGTCATGTTCGTTGGTTAGGATTGTGTTATTACTTAGAAAGGGGCGAATGACATCGAGAGCCAAGGCAGGGATTGCGTTATCTACCTCACCTTCTCGAATATTTGGGCTTAATTTAACAACCTGGTTTCGCTCTAATATTAATTGGGGTACGCCATCGCGATAAACTAAGACTAATACGTCACCTGGATAGATAAGATGGGGATTTTCAATGTATTGGTTGGTTGCCCAGATATCGGGCCATTTCCATGGGCTTTTTAAAAACTTTGCAGATATATCCCAAAGCGTATCGCCTTTGACAACGACATATCGTTGCGGATGATTCTCACGCAATTGCAAAACATCAGCATTGGCATGCATACACAAAGCGACAAAAATGGTTATGAATAATTTTTTCATGAATGAATCCATTGTTTATGCAACACCCAGCCTAGCTTGGCGATGTGCATCTATAGTCTCTGCTTGTATAATAGGACAAGATTTTATTTTTCGCATAGAATAGAACCCATTATCTAATCTTTGACAGAGGCAACATGGCCATCCATGAAATTCTAGAATACCCCGACCCTAGGTTGCGCACTATCGCCACTGATGTGGACAAGGTTGACGATAGTATCAAAACGTTGATCGAGGACATGTTCGAAACGATGTATGAGGCCGGCGGCATTGGACTAGCAGCTACCCAAATCAACGTGCATAAACGTGTGGTTGTCATGGATTTATCCGAAGAGCGTGATACTCGTCTAGTATTTATAAACCCAAGCGTGACACCCCTATCAGAAGAAGGCCAAAAGTATCAAGAAGGCTGTCTATCAGTGCCTGGCTTTTATGAAGATGTGGTTCGTCCTGAACGCTGTAAAATAATG
>JALRIU010000214.1 GCA_023255355.1 Pseudomonadales bacterium
TTACCAGCAAATGGTGAGTCATTGACTTGGAAAGTCATGCTAACTGTTGGCTCGTCCACTGTAAGCGGAGGAAGTAATTCAACATTATTTGGATCGCACAACGTATCAGAGATGTTTAGACCATCGATACCTGTAATACACACGATGTCACCAGCTTCTGCTTCGGCGACTTCGCGACGCTCTAAGCCAAGATAACCCATAACGGTAAGCATTTTGCCCTTGCGTTGGTTGCCCTTGGCATCAGCAATAATAACCTGTTGATTGGGTTTTGCTGTGCCACGAGTAATACGACCAACGCCAATAACACCAACGTAGCTATTGTAATCAAGTGCAGAAATCTGCATTTGGAAGGGAAGGCTAGCATCAACCTCTGGGGCTTTAACTTTGTCGACAATCATTTCGAATAACGGTGTCATGTCGTCAGCCATCTCAGCAGGGTCGTGACCAGCAATACCGTTTAACGCTGATGCGTAAATGATTGGAAAATCGAGCTGTTCATCGGTGGCACCCAAGCGATCAAACAAATCGAACACTTGATCAACAACCCAGTCAGGACGAGCGCCAGGGCGGTCAACCTTGTTGATAACTACGATGGGATTCAACCCTTGTTCGAATGCTTTTGATGTTACAAAGCGGGTTTGAGGCATTGGGCCATCTACGGCGTCAACCAATAGTAATACGCAGTCAACCATCGACAATACACGCTCTACTTCGCCACCGAAGTCAGCGTGCCCAGGGGTGTCTACGATATTGATATGGTAACCATTCCATTCGATGGCGGTATTTTTCGCCAAAATGGTAATGCCGCGTTCACGTTCTTGGTCGTTAGAGTCCATAACGCGTTCTGCACCTTCGTCACGGCGGCTCAAGGTGCCAGACTGTTGCAGAAGTTGATCAACCAAGGTGGTTTTACCGTGGTCAACGTGAGCAATAATCGCAATGTTGCGTAAATTCTGTTTCACAAACTATACCTGTGTGGGGCTAAAAATGGCGCGCATTATACAGGCGATAGAAGGTGAGGGATATAAAAATCGGTCAAAAATTGGTTATTTTTTCACCGATTTATAGAAGAGACAGAAAAGATGACTTTTAAGTAGGTCGTTAACCGATGAGTGATACCCCAAAATATTTTAAGGCCACGGTGTTGATAAAAATAATCAACAATATGGCTGGAATAAACGTTCGCAATGAAAAATCGACGTATTTTTCTAGCCATGAGTTACGATAATTGGGGCTGCCGCGCTCTAACTCTCGATGAAAATTAGTTCTCTTCCAATGCGTTAGAACTAACAGGCAAGCGAGTAAGCCGTTGAGGGGTAAAATAGTGTCATAGAACACATCAATGATCACATCAAAGAATGATTTGTTGACCCCTGCATAGGTCATAAATTGGGTGAGACCCTCGATTCGACCAAACGAAAAAACACACAAGACAGTAAACACTAGCATCGACGCGCCGATGATGCTGAGAGAACGTGTTCGTGAGTATTTTGCTGAGCCCATTAATGCTGAATTTGGCACTTCAGTGATGGACACAAGCGAAGTAATCGCAGCGAAAAATACCAAAAGGAAAAATAGCGAGGCGACCAAACTAGCACCGACATAACCAATCGAGGTTTGCATGGCGAGGAATATTTTGGGCAGGAAAGTAAAAATCAAGCCGACAGACGAATCACTCAAATCTGCCGTATTGGTGTCGGGATTGAACGAAAAAATAGCGGGCATAATCAAAAGGCCAGCAATAAATGCCACCAGTGTATCTGTTGCTGCAACAAATTTAGCACTGCTTGGTAAGTCATCGTCGCGCTGCATATAAGAGCCATAGGTGATCATAATCCCCATGCCTAACGACAGTGAAAAGAATGCCTGCGAAAGGGCCGTATTAATTACCGATGAGTTGATCTTGCTGAAATCAGGGACAAAATAGTAGCGAACTCCAGCAAATGCATTATCTAGAGTAAGAACGAACAAGACCAAGGCAATTAGCATGACAAAAAGGGTTGGCATCATGATCTTGGCCCCCCTTTCAATGCCACCTTTTACACCACTAAATAAGATGAAAAAGACAATGGCTTCAACAGCGATTAGGTGTAAAAACACATCGTTGCTATTAATAAATGCTCCAAAATAATTAGGATCAGCAAGATTAGCTAGGCCGCCAGTTGCAGCCTCCCAAAGGTAGCCGAACAACCAAACCGTAATAACGGTATAAAACACTGCGATCATGTAGGGTGTGATAAGACTTAAAAAGCCTGCAAAAGTCCAACCACGGTGACCATAACTTAAGCTTCGAAAGGCATTCATTGGAGCGTGTTGGGTATGTCGGCCAATTGAAATTTCTGCCATCATCACGGGTAGGCAGATGAAAATGACAAATACTGCATAAATGAACAAAAATGCGCCGCCGCCATTTTTAGCTGCAGCCACAGGAAATCCCACCAGATTACCGATACCCACTGCCGAACCTGCAGCGGCTAAAATAAAACCTAGTCTAGAGCCAAATTGTTCTCGCGATGCTGACATGTCGATTCCCTTAATTATTGTGTCCATAGTAGAGCAGATGAGCTAGTGCTTCGTCCAGAGGCTTTGTTCGACAAAAGTCTTCAAATTGCATGGCGTTTACGCACCAAAATGGTGCCTATTAAGTCCAAAATAGTGCATAATTTTTTAAAAACATCGGTTTTAAGTATGTATGCTATTGTTTTTAATATAAAAATAAAAATACTCATATTACTCTACACTACGCTATTCTGTCTGACGCTGATGCGTTATTATTATCGGCCATTGATCAAGGGTGTGCCCGCGAACAATTTCCTCTATGCGTCAGTGCGTATAGAAAAAGTAACATTCCATTTTTGGAGGTAATACCATGTCAGAGAAGACTCTGAATCTTATTAAAGACAACGAAGCGCGTTGGGTTGACCTACGCTTCACCGATACTCACGGTAAAGAGCAACACGTAACTATCCCTGCGAGTGAAGTTGATGAAGACTTCTTCGTTGATGGTAAAATGTTCGACGGTTCATCAATTGACGGCTGGAAAGGCATCAACGAATCAGACATGATCCTTATGCCAGACGATTCTGCATCAATGTTGGATCCTTTCTTTGAAGAGCCAACAGTTATTGTCCGTTGCCAAGTTGTTGACCCAATTTCAGGTCAAGGTTACAACCGCGATCCTCGCTCTATTGCACAACGTTGCGAAGAGTACTTGGTTGCATCAGGTATTGGCGATTCTGCATTGTTTGGTCCTGAGCCAGAGTTCTTTATTTTTGACGATATCAAATGGCACTCAGATATTTCTGGCGCTGGTTATACCATTAGCTCAGAAGAAGCTGCTTGGTCTTCAAGCCGTGACTTCCACGATGGCAATACTGGTCACCGTCCTGGTATCAAAGGTGGTTACTTCCCAGTTCCTCCAGTTGATTCATTGCACGAAATCCGTGGTCAAATGTGCAACGCGATGGAAGCAATGGGCTTAGTTATCGAAGTTCACCACCACGAAGTAGCTACTGCTGGTCAGTGCGAAATCGGTGTTGGTCCTAACACATTGGTTAAGAAAGCAGACGAAGTACAAGTATTGAAATACTGCGTACACAACGTTGCTCACGCATACGGCAAAACTGCAACGTTCATGCCTAAGCCTTTGATCGGTGACAACGGTTCAGGTATGCACTTGCACCAGTCTATTTCTAAAGGCGGCGTTAACTTGATGGCTGGCGATGCATACGCTGGTTTGAGTGAAGAAGCACTTTACTACATTGGTGGTATCATCAAGCACGCTCGTGCGATCAACGCATTTTCTAACCCAGCAACTAACTCTTACAAGCGTTTGGTACCTGGTTTCGAAGCACCTGTTATGTTGGCTTACTCAGCGCGTAACCGTTCTGCGTCAATCCGTATTCCTTTCGTAAGTTCAGCTAAAGCACGTCGTATCGAAGTTCGCTTCGGTGACCCAGCTGCAAACCCATACTTGATGTTCACTGCTATGTTGATGGCTGGTCTTGATGGTATCAAGAACAAGATCCACCCAGGCGAAGCAGCTGACAAAGACTTGTATGACTTGCCTGCTGAAGAAGAAGCAGCAATTCCTAAGGTTTGTTCAAGCTTGGAGCAAGCATTGGCAGCATTGGATGCTGACCGTGACTTCTTGAAAGCTGGTGGTGTAATGGATGATGACATGATCGACGCTTACATCGACCTGAAAATGGAAGATGTACAGCGCTTGCGCATGACTCCACACCCTGTCGAATTCGACATGTACTACTCAGTATAAGATCGCCTGATCTTATACGTTTTCCCGGGTGGCAACACCCGGGATGCTCTTTTGAGCGATGATCTCTTATATTAGCGACCACATGGAATAGACCTGTGGATAATGTATCTCTCACATCAACGTTGCTAAATAATCTTACGACAGCAGTTTTGTTGATCGATGATCAACTCAACATTGAATTTATTAATCCTTCTGCTGAATCACTGCTCAAAGTAAGTGGCAGCCGTGCGTTGGGAATATCGTCCCGCAAATTTATCGATTTTGATGACACTGCATGGCAATACGTGTTGTTGGCGCTTGAAGAAGGCGTTACTTATACACAGCGCCAAGCCGATATTCATGTGCCGGGTCATCAAAAAATGGTGGTAGATTACATCGTAACCCCGGTCAATCTTGAACGGAGAGATCGTATTTCTGTGCTAGTTGAAATGCAGCCGGTCGATCGTTTGTTAAGAATCGCAAGAGAAGAAGGCTTAATAACAAAGCAACAAACCAGCCGTACGTTGGTTAGGGGCTTAGCCCATGAAATCAAAAACCCCTTGGGGGGATTGCGTGGTGCTGCACAATTATTGGCAATGGAGTTAAACGATCCTAGTCTCAGTGACTATACTAACGTCATTATTGAAGAAGTCGATCGCCTGACAAATTTGGTTGATCGCATGCTGGGGCCACGGCA
Organism: Pseudomonadales bacterium; assembly: GCA_023255355.1. GTDB lineage: Bacteria > Pseudomonadota > Gammaproteobacteria > Pseudomonadales > JAHEIH01 > JAHEIH01. Next base: position 4,953 of record JALRIU010000214.1, read on the forward strand.
GCCGTTAAAGCAGACAGCACATAATATACATGAAGTCCTGCAACGGGTAACAACCTTAATCGACGTTGAAAGTGGCGGATCCATTGATTTCAACCGCGATTATGATCCCAGTATCCCAGATGTTATGGGGGATAAAGAGCAATTAATCCAAGCCGTCCTAAATATTGTTCGTAACGCGATGCAATCTCTCATAGCTGCACAGATTACCCCTGCAAAAATTGGCTTAAAAACACGCGTGTTGCGCCAGTTTACTATTGGTACAGAGTTGCACAAGCTCGTCTGTGTTATTGAGATTACCGATAATGGCCCGGGCATTGATGAGAGTATTCGCGAAGGATTGTTTATGCCTCTTATTAGTGGTCGTCCAGACGGTACGGGACTAGGTCTGTCAATCACTCAATCTATTCTTAATCAGCATAATGGCTTAGTTGAGTGCGATACTTTTGAAGGTATGACTCGGTTTTCCATATATTTACCACTGGAGATAAAGCGATGATTCACGAAAATATTGTTTGGGTTGTGGATGATGATCGCAATATTCGCTGGGTATTAGAGAAAGCTCTTAGCCGTGCTGAATATCATACGCGATGCTTTGATAACGGACGATCCTTATTGGACGCACTGCGTGTCTCGCAACCGCACGTGATCATTAGTGATATCAGAATGCCGGGTGTCGATGGCCTAGAGTTATTGGCGCAAGTGTCTGCTGACTTTCCTAATATTCCTGTCATTATTACCACGGCACACTCTGATTTGGATAGTGCCGTGTCGTCTTACCAAGGCGGAGCGTTTGAGTATTTGCCTAAACCCTTTGATATCGAAGAGGCGTTAACTGTTACTCAGCGTGCTGTAAAGCACGCCAGGAAACAGGGCGTTAACTCTGTTCCTGTCGAGGCTGACACCGGTAAAGAAATTATTGGCGAGGCCCCTGCCATGCAGGAAGTGTTTCGAGCCATTGGTCGCTTATCGCAATCGAATATTACGGTGTTAATTAATGGTGAATCAGGCACGGGTAAAGAACTGGTTGCTCAGGCATTGCACCGCCATAGTCCGCGGCGGGATAAAAACTTTATCGCTTTAAACATGGCGGCGATTCCCCATGATCTAATGGAGTCTGAGTTGTTTGGCCATGAAAAAGGTGCCTTTACTGGTGCCAATGCCATGCGCCAAGGGCGATTCGAGCAGGCCGATGGT
>JALRIU010000289.1 GCA_023255355.1 Pseudomonadales bacterium
GCCATCATTGGATTTTCAGCAATGAGGCGCTTCATGTCAGATGCAAGGATGGTTTGTGCTTGTGCTTGTGAAAGCATGTTCTGTTGCACGTTAGACTGTATCTTTTGTGCTTAAGCTACATACTGATTAAACGATTCAGCCGGCGCTTATGTACCTGCAGGGGTAGGCGGCCTTGATGGCTATGCTGAAGCATTTACAGCATTACGCAAACTTTCCGGCGTTGTTCCCAGCATTATGTGTATGTTTGGTTTCAACGCTGGAGGTGGTTCTTACTTGCCTAGGCAGGGTACGTTTGTTATTCAACCAGAAAATACGTTTTTTGGCCTGACAGGGCCCGGCGTTGTAAAAAGTGTATTAGGTGAATCTGTAACACCTGATGAATTAGGTGGACCAGGTGTGCATTCGCAAACCGGCGTTACCGATTTTGTGGTACCTGATGAAGTGAGTGCATTACAAAAGGTTCGGCAAATTTTGGCATATTTACCTGCCAACAACAGTGAAATGGCGCCTGTACAAGAAACCTCTGACCCCATCGATCGCAAGACTTGGGATATTGATATTTTATTAAAGAAAGCTATCAACTCAAGAACGGGCTTTAATACACCTTTTGATATCAGCATTTTGATTCAGCAACTTTGCGATCATGGTGATTTCATGGAAATTCAGCCCGAACGGGCTCGAAATACCATATGTGCACTTGGCAGAATGGGTGGCAATGTTATTGGTTTTGTCGCCAACAACTCGGCCGTATCATCTGGTCAAATTGATATAGCTGCAGCCTATAAAAATGCACGCTTTATCCGTTTCTGTAACCTTTACAACATTCCTATTATTTTTATGGAAGACACCACGGGCTTCTTGCCTGGTCGCGAGCAGGAGTCTAACGGCATTGTACAAGCTGGGCGTGCCATGCTCGATGCTATCATTGACCTGAGAACACCTCGCTTCTTGTTAATCGTGCGCAATGCCTTTGGTGGGGCATATGCCTCCTACAACAACTATCCTACTGGCGCAGATTTTGTAATTGCGCTGCCAACAACTCGTGCAGCGGTAATGGGTCCGGCAGGCATTGAATTTGTATTTAAAAATGAGTTGCGAGAAATTCGCAGCCAACTCGGGCATAAAACATCTGAGATTGCACAGTCATTAATGGCTGATGGAAAGGATCAGGCTACAGCTAATGCCGAAGCGAGCAAAATCGCAGCTGCTTGGGCAAAACAGGAAGAACAAATTTTGTCACAACGCTACGAAGAACAATTAATGAACCCAAATGAAGCCCTTAGTTTAGGCTCAATATCGCAAATTGCGATGCCGTCTGATCTGCGCGCCATTCTCACAGAGAACATGAATTTTCACTTACGTCACTACACCGCTGAGCCATTGCAAGCAGTTCAGCGTGAATTCCACTAAGACGTTCAAGAGAAAAGGATAAGAGGATATTTTTGTGACAGCAAACAACAATTACATGAACAACCCAAAAATTCACGCTAACCGTTGCTTAGCGCAAAGTAATAGCGCCTGGGTACGCAGTTTTTCTTGTGAAGACGTAAGGCCTTTGATTATTTGTCGTGGTCCAATCCGCAAAGAAGCGATGGACGTGTTTGATGAAATGGGGTTGTCTACATACGGCATACTTCTTTCTGAGAAGGACTCAATAACCTACAACAGTGCACTAGCACCTGAACTACGCCAACTCACTAACCCTGATCGTGTTCACCGCGTGCCTGATTACACCGGTGCAACAAAAGAAGAGCGCATTCAACGTATACAGCAAATCATAGGAATAGCGCATCAAAATGGCTATAACGCTATCTTTGCTGGCTATGGCTTCATGGCTGAAGACGAAGAAATGGTCCGATCTATGGAAGAGGCTGGACTTAATTTCATTGGGCCATGCTCTCAAACCGTTAGAGGTGCAGGCTTAAAAGACGAGGCTAAACGAACAGCATTATCGGTTGGTGTTTCAGTGACGCCAGGTGTCGATAATGCAACGACGCTCACCATGCTCAAAAAGTACCGTGATAAGGCAGGGTTACAAGCTGTCGCTAACGAAAAAAGTCTCAAAATTGATGCCTCGGTCTGGCAAAACGATAATCTTGAAACTATCGCCGAAGCCGTTTTATCGGCCTCGTTCATTAAGGGCGTTGATCTATTCACTATCGATGAACTAGGGGCAACATTGCAAAGCCAAGTCATCGAAATGTTTGAAAAGTTTCAAGGCAACCGAATTCGTCTGAAAGCCATTTCAGGTGGCGGCGGCAAAGGTCAGCGTATTTTACTTGCGCCAAGCGCCTTTGAAGGTTCTGCTGAAGAAAAAATTGCCAAAGCTGCTGCCAAAGTTCCTGAACTAGTCCGCGAAATTTTGGCTGAAGTGAAGTGCAATGGTGTCGGAGACAACAAAAACGTACTTGCTGAACTTAACATCGAAACGACCCGCCATAACGAAATCCAAGTGTTGGGCAATGGTGACTGGTGTATGACCATGGGCGGTCGAGACTGCTCATTGCAAATGCACGAACAAAAGTTGCTTGAAGTCTCGGTAACGGATGAAGAGCTGGCTAAGGCCATTGAAGTCGCTAGAGCGGCAGGTAATGAAGCAGAAGTAAAAACGCTCACTAAAGATCGAGAAATTTTACAAAATATGGAAGAGCAGGCAGCGCTATTTGGCAAAGCTGTTGGTCTCGATTCAGTTTCAACGTTTGAGTGCATCGTAGATTACGAAAACCACTTTTTCATGGAAATGAACACCCGTATTCAAGTAGAACATCGCGTAACTGAATTGGTATATGACCTTGAATTCGTCAACCCTGATGACAGCAGAGATAGTTTTGTTACCTCATCACTGGTAGAAGTGATGGTATTACTCGCCCGTCATGGTAAACGCTTGCCAAAGCCAACACGTCGTGTGCGTTACAATACATCCGTTGAAGCTCGTATGAATGCGACTAACCAAGCTCTTCAACCACATGCTGGTGGTATGATTGAACATTGGTCAGATCCGATTGATGGTGAAATCCGCGACGACCAAGGTATTTGTAACCACAATCCAGATACAAATCATTTCATGCAGTATCATTTGGCCGGCGCCTATGACTCCAACATTGCTCTATTGCTGACAACAGGTAATGACCGTATGTCTAGCTACCGTGAGATGGCAGAGGTACTGCGAGTCACGGACATCCGCGGCAAAGACCTAGCGACCAATCTTGAATTTCACTATGGTCTAGTCAATTGGTTTATTGGCAACGGTATTAATGCTCGACCATCAACACGATTTATCGTGCCTTATTTGACCGCTGTCGGTCTTTTGAAAGAAGCAGCAAATAATATTGATTTTGATTTTGCCTACAAGCAAATCCGTCAATTCCATGTCTCAACCGCAAATGACGACAATCGTGGCGCAGTAGCCAATGCTATTGATCACAAAGCAGGTATGTTGAAACGCCTCTTAACTATTTTATGTTCAGAACCCCATATTATGGCAGGTTGGTTAAGCGTTAATCAGTGCAGCTTCTCAAATGTTGGCGGCAAACTGCATTGGGTTAAAAATCCTATAGAAGTGTTGGCTGATCTTTATCACTTTTTGAACATGGATTATATCAAAGGCGAACCCGCTGCAGATATGATCTGGGATCACGACGAAGACTTGTTAAGCGATGCCAGAAGTTTCTATACAGAACTGCAAAAACGCCTTGCTGAAGATGATTATGAAACTTTGTGCACGATTATCAACGGCACTGCTCCTGCTGGGTTTGATGACACGCTTTGGCAAAGTATTCAAGCGGCACATGAGGGCTATCGATTAGGTACAGAAGTTTTGTTGATTCTTCCTGAAATAGCAATTGAAACAGGCTTTTTCGAACTTAAAGTGAATCCTGATCTTAGTATTGAGATTCCTGATCGTCTCACCGTTGCATCATTACAAGAACGTATGATGAAAGTTCTTGTACCACCACCTGTAGCAAAATCCGATGAGATTTTGGCCGCTAGTGGCGGCATGTTCTACGCGCGTGAAGCACCAGACATGGAAGTTTACGTTAAAGAGGGTGATCATTTTAATGCTGGCGATACGCTATACATTGTTGAAGTCATGAAGATGTTCAATAAGGTTAAAGCTACCTTTGCAGGCACCATAGATAAAGTGTTAGTTGATACTGACGGCTCAATCATTAAGAAGGGAGAACCTATTTTCAAAGTCACTCCTGATGAAAAAATTGTGGTCGAGTCCCCCGAAGACATCGCCATACGCAAACAAAAAGCAACCGGTAGTTTTCTATCGAAACTTGCACACTAAGGAGTTATTGTGATTACTGGATTAGACCATATTGCTATTGCTGTGCCCGATCTTCAAAAGGCCATTGAACGCTTTATGAATGATTTTGGACTGGAATTTAAAGGCACAGAGGATGTAGATACAGCGAAAACATCTACGGCTTTTTTTCCTGTAGGCAGCACTCAGATTGAATTGGTGCACCCATTGAATGGGGCGGGACCAATAGCCAAATACCTTGAAAAGAAGCCTGGTGGTATTCATCACCTTTGCTTTAGAAGCGATGATATTGAAGCAGATGTCGCGCGCTTGAAAGCTAAAGGCTATCAATTTTTGTCAGAAGAACCCAGTTTAGGCGCCCATAACTGTCGCGTAATTTTTATTCATCCCAAAAGTGCTGATGGTGTTTTAATTGAAATCAACCAACCCAGTGACGAACACTAAGAGGCCAACATGTCTGATTCTTACAAGCCAAAACAACATACAGTCGCTGATTGGCAAGACCTTGCAAATAGTCAAATGCGTGGTAAATCCATTGATGATTTAGTTTGGAATACTCCTGAAGGAATAGCGGTCAAACCACTCTACACGGCAGAAGATACTGCTAACCTTGAATACGCAAATACCATGCCTGGCTTAGACCCATATATTCGTGGGCCACAAGCCACTATGTATGCTGGCCGTCCATGGACAATTCGTCAATACGCAGGATTTTCTACTGCCGAAGAATCCAATGCCTTTTATCGTAAGGCCCTTGCGGCGGGCGGACAGGGTGTCTCCGTGGCTTTCGACTTGGCCACCCACCGAGGTTACGATTCAGACCATCCTCGTGTCACCGGTGATGTAGGAAAGGCCGGCGTAGCTATCGACTCGGTAGAAGACATGAAGGTTTTGTTTGACGGTATTCCATTGGACAAAGTATCTGTATCAATGACGATGAATGGTGCAGTATTACCGGTACTCGCGGGTTATATCGTTGCTGCAGAAGAACAAGGTGTTAGCCAAGATCAGCTGTCAGGCACGATTCAAAACGATATCTTAAAAGAGTTTATGGTACGCAATACCTATATCTATCCTCCAGCACCATCAATGCGCATTATTGGCGATATTATTTCTTATGCCTCAACGCATATGCCCAAATTTAATACCATTTCGATTTCTGGCTACCATATACAGGAAGCCGGGGCCGATGCAGCACTAGAAATGGCTTACACTCTGGCCGATGGTAAAGAATATATTCGCACAGCGATCGCAGCAGGACTTGATATCGATAAATTTGCACCGCGGTTATCGTTTTTCTGGGGTATCGGCATGAATTTCTATATGGAAATTGCCAAGATGCGTGCAGCCCGTCTTTTGTGGGCCAGAATTGTGTCTGAATTTAATCCCAAAAATCCTAAATCTTCTATGTTGCGAACCCACAGCCAAACGTCTGGCTGGTCGCTTACAGAACAAGATCCATACAACAACATTGTGCGCACTACGATTGAAGCTATGGCGGCAGTTTTTGGCGGCACACAATCGTTGCATACCAACGCATTAGACGAAGCAATTGCACTGCCTACTGAATTTTCATCACGCATTGCCCGCAATACCCAGCTTATTATTCAAGAAGAAAGCGGTATCACAAAGGTGGTAGATCCATGGGGTGGTTCTTACATGATGGAAAGCCTGACCCAGGATATTGCAGACAAAGCTTGGCAACTGATTGAAGAGATCGAAGAAAAAGGCGGTATGGCAAAAGCGATTGAGACCGGTATGCCTAAACTTCGTATTGAAGAGGCAGCGGCTCGCAAACAAGCGCGCATCGATCGCGGTGAAGATGTCATTGTTGGTGTTAACAAATATACACTCGCAGAAGAAGAAGAGGTTGAAATCCTCGAAATCGACAACGATAAAGTG
>JALRIU010000297.1 GCA_023255355.1 Pseudomonadales bacterium
CGCGAAGGGTTTCCTTAAAGGGAGGTGCTGGAATTTCCGTCAACTCGATATGTCTTGAAATCGTCAACGGCTCAAGGTCACAAAACGCTCAGCAACGTTGTCGATTGCACTGGCATGAGTCAGCAGTGACAGAGGAAATAGGCAAACAATCAATAGCACGCGCAACATATTTTGTTCCATATTCAGGTTAAGTTCAGTGACGGGCGAGTATAACAAAGCCATTATCAAAAGGAGTCAATCTATGAATCCACTTGCTTTATTTGGCGCGATTGGCCTGTCATTTAGCCTAACCGGATGTGTGGTTTATGAACAGAGCCATGCGCATGAATCTCGAGATAGAGACCGTTATGAAGAGCGAGATTATCAGCCAGATGTACGTATCACTTGGGGAGTAGGGAATTATTACTACGATCCCTACCTCAACCTTTATGTGTCCTATGGGTTTCCATCCTCCTATTGGTTGGATGGTTTTTATTTTCGCTATTCAGGTGATAGCTGGATGCGTGCTGCCCATTGGCACGGCCCTTGGGTAACAGTGGGACCGCGATTTTTACCTCGACGAATTCAGACCTTTAGACATGATTACGCTCGCTATCCTAAACGCTACCCTAATAACATTCGATTAGATAGCTATCGTGAAGACAGAAGCCACAACCATGCTGCCAACGAAAGAGCGCATTCTAGCGAGGCGCGCAGAAACCGATCAGATGAAAATAGTCAACATGATGATCATCGATATAGATCTGAAGATCGATCATCGCATAGTGAGCATCAACGGCACACTGAGGACAAACGGCAGGAGAAACATCAACGCAGGGATCATTCGGCTAAACAAAAGAAGACACAGAAAAAATCATCAACTGAACGTCGTAATCCACGTGAAACGAGTAATGAGGCTATTCGCGCCAAAGATTAGATTCTATACTTAGCTTTCTATGTTGATGATAGCTAAGGATCTAACCATGACACATCAAGCGCACAACCCATTAATCGACGTTAAGGATTTGGCAGACATTATCGGCCAGCCCGGTGTAAAAGTGGTTGATGCGTCTTGGTATTTACCTAGTGACCAACGCTATCCCATCGCAGAATATGAAGTCGCCCATATCCCGGGAGCGAAATTTTTTGATATCGAAGCGATCAGCGATACATCGAGTGCTTTTCCTCATATGCTTCCGAGTGAAGCGGTATTCGCCCAAGCCATGGTGGATATGGGAATCAACAACGAAGATTTAGTTGTTGTCTATGACGGTAGTGGAGTTTTTTCTGCCCCAAGGCTTTGGTGGACGTTGCGTGTCTTTGGGCATAATAACGTTAAAATACTTAACGGTGGGCTGCCGGCTTGGCGGGCTAATGGCGGGCAGGTTGCCTCGTTGCACAATGATACCCACCCTACATTAAGTGGTCGTTTTACATGTCGTTTTCGGCCTGAGTTGGTGATGAATGCCGAGGCCGTTTTTTTATCGCTTGACGCTCAGCAGCTACAGATTGTCGATGCCAGAACCGCTGCTCGTTTTAACGGTGAGCAAGAAGAACCTCGTCCTGGCGTTCGTAGCGGACATATTCCTGGTTCTATAAATTTGCCGTTTAAAATGCTGCTTGATGAAAACGGAGCGATGAAACCTGCCGCGGATTTGCAGGCTTGTTTTTATAAAGCGGGGATAGATTTAACAAAACCTATCGTGACTTCATGTGGCAGCGGCATAACCGCCTCAGTATTAGCTTTGGCACTGTATGTTATGGGGTATCATGATATTCCCGTTTACGACGGCTCTTGGGCAGAGTGGGGTAGTTGCGAGAAATACCCTGTGGCTAAAAAAGCTTAGATCATTCTAATCCGGGGATATTTAATTTTAGTATCTTGCCGACTAAGGCAAGGTATTGAATTTCGCTCTCGATATCTGCCACCAATAATGGGTGAGTATCTATAGCACTGGCCGGTAAATTAATAGTGATATTCTTACTGCTCACATCAATGTCTATCGAAAGGTCCTGCTGCGGATGGCGATTGATGTGCCAAATTACCGCAAGTCTTAGGAGCATGATCAAACGAAAAATGGTTTTGCTGTTTGCTATCTTAATGTCTGGGATGTTTTCCATTCTTATCCGTTTTCGGTGTTGCCGAATAATGGCAGCGACTAACATCTGCTGCTCGAAACTAAAGCCGGGTAACGTTGAATTTTCCATAATATAAGCGGAATGTTTCTGCATGCCACTTGAGTTAATATCCAAACCAGTCTCATGAAGAGCGGCGGCATAGCCTAAAAATTTGCGGGTCTCTGGCGGTAGATTCCAGCGTGGTAAGAACATATCCCATAGTTTGAGCGCGGTATCTCTTACACGCTCGGCATGCGATTCATCGACATGGTAGCGTTGCATTAAACTTATCGTCGAATTTAATCGCGTGCTATTACCCCCATCTTGGGTGGTCATTTCAAAGAACACGCCCTCGCGCAAGGCACCGCTTGAAAACTCGGCATGGTCGATTTGCAGAGCTTCGAAAATAGCATCTAATATGGCGACGCCCGCGGCTAAAACGCCTTGTCGTTCATCGCTAACCGATTTGAAAAATTCACTGCCTTCGTCAGATAACAGGATCTCTTTCACACTAGCAATGTGCTGTGGTGTTACACCATGAAACGCCTCGTCGAGATTTTGCGCGATGATGGAGACGGCTTGCGCTGTCCCTGATGAAATACGTACTTGATCCCAGCCGATACGGCGGAATAACTCTTCAAATCTTTCAAGTCGTTGACTAGCGGCAAGCTTGGCTTTTTTAAACGCTTTTGGAGTGATGCCTTTTTGAAAGAATTTTTGAGTATAACTCACGCAGCCCATCTGATGGGATTTGGCAAAAAGAATATCCATGCCCTGGCCAATGGCGATTTCAGTGGAGCCGCCACCAATGTCTATCACTAAGGTATTGCCTGGTAATTGCTCGGTATGAGCGACGCCTAAGTAAATAAGGCGGGCTTCCTCTTGACCGCTTATGACTTCAATTGGGTAGGGGAAAACTTCAGCAGCAGCACGTAAAAATTGACCGCGATTTATAGCTTGTCGAAGGGTATGGGTACCAATTACCTTGACGTCGATGTTATCGAGAGGGGCAAGCTGTTCAGCAAAAATCTTCAGTACCGCAACACCGCGCTCAATGGCGTCTTCATCTAGATAATCATCACTGTTCAGCCCAGAAGCTAAGCGAACACGTTCTTTATGTTTAAAAATTGTTTGCAGGTCGCCGTGCATATCTCTGACAACGACCATATGAAAACTGTTTGAGCCAATATCTACGGCGGCATAATGTTTGGTGACATCGTTTTTCAAGGGTTGGTTTCCGCGTTTTTAAGGTATTCGTAAATTTCTAACTGTGAGCGTAGTTTCTTTCTGTTGCCGCGTGTAACATAAACATTTTTTTGCTCTGCATCGACGATTCTGGCTTTTATGGTGTCACGCCATTGTAGCTCCATAATGTCTAAAATTTGTTTTTTGATTTTGGCATTTAAAATGGGTGTGCCCACTTCAATGCGATACTCGATGTTGCGTGTCATTAGATCAGCAGAGGTGATAATCATCTTGCGTTCACCGTTGGCGTGAAATACAAAGACACGGGGGTGCTCTAAAAAGCGATCCACAATACTTATCGCCTGGATATTTTCGCTTAATCCTTTTACCCCAGGCATTAAATTACACATGCCTCGCACAATTAACCGAATTTTCACGCCGGCTTGACTGGCCTTGTAAAGAAGGTCGGTCATCTGTTTGTCGACCAAGTTGTTTATCTTAAGAAATATCTCTGCTTTTTTGCCTTCTTTAGCACTGACAATCTCATTGTTGATGAGTTTGCTGATATGGTTGCGAGTATAGTTTGGGCTTACCACAAGGTTTTTGAAGCTAAAGCGCTTATAGGGGTTAACGATAAAATCGAAGACTTGCGCAACTTCGCTGGTGATGTCCGGATTTTTGGTAAAAAGTGAGAAGTCGGTATAGATCTGGGCGGTTTTTTCATTGAAGTTACCAGTGCCGATATGCGCATAGCGAACAAGCTCTCCCTCTTCAAGGCGTGTGATCAAAATGAGTTTTGAGTGGCATTTAATCGACGAAACCCCAAATTCAACTTCAATACCTGCTTCGGTCAATGTGCGTGCCCATTCAATGTTGGCTTCTTCGTCAAAGCGCGCCCTAAGCTCAACAATAACCGTCACTTTTTTGCCGTTGTTAACTGCGTCCATCAACGAGCGCAGTATCATGCTGCGCGATGCCACACGGTAAATCGTCATCTGGATTGATCTAACATTGGGATCAAACGCGGCAATCCGAATGACTTCGGTGAGATAAGCAAAGTCATGATAGGGATAGTGCAACAATATATCACCGGCACTTATGGCTTCAAACGGCGAAGAATATGCATCAAAGGCTTTGCAGTTCAAAGCCGGCATTTTGGGGTTCTCTAAAAATTTGCTGCCATAATTTGGAAAATTGATAAAGTCTCTAAAGTTACGATAACGTCCACTTGGTTCCATCGCCTGTGTGTTAAAGTTGAGTTTATCACGCAAAAAATTACGAATGTGGTCCGGCATTTCCTTATCGTAGACGAGTCGAACGGGACGATTCGTTAATCGTTGTTTAAGGCCTTCTGACATGCGCTCTAACATTGAGTGTTCGATGTCGCGTTCAAGATCAAACTCTGCATCTCGGGTGACTTTGATCGAATAAAATTCAACATGGTCATACGGCATGACAGGTTTAAAGATTTGATCGGCACAAGCCCTAATGGCATTGTCTAAAACGATGACAGATTTTCTACGTGAGCCCTTTGTGCGAGGGAGTGCTATAAACCGCGAGGTTTGTTCGACAGGCACTTCAAGAACAGCATAGGTTATGTTTTGCTCGTGATGTAGTGCGCAGATAAGATAGGCTTGTTCATCATCAAGAATTTTTGACAAATTAGCTTTTCCCGAAATAAACACCGGATTGATATGGCGTAATAGTTTATTGCGAAAATAGTTTTGTAACCAAGCAGCTTCTCGTTCTGACATTTGTTCTTCGTTGATCAAAAAAATATTTCGCCGAGCTAGTTGAACGATGACAGTGCCAACAATTTTATTAAACTGCTCGTTTAAATCAGCCACTTTATCTTCGATGCGGGCCAGTAAATCGGCAGGTTGCAGTCCGTCTTTTTGGCCCGTTTCATCGATTG
>JALRIU010000150.1 GCA_023255355.1 Pseudomonadales bacterium
CTCAGGTAGATTTGAGTTGCCGAGCACCCAGGTTTCCAGGGATGTGGTTTGGTGAGGTAGAACTTGTAGCATGGTCGAAGTGACACCGGAAAAACGTTTGCTACTGTTACCAACAATGAGACATATATTCATTGCTGAATAGTATCAAAGCATGAAAATGCATGCACAGTATTTTCACGGTGTTACAATCAATCAAGTTATATTAATTAAGGTCATCCTTGCGTGCTTGTTTCATTCTCACATCACTTTATTTTTGTGCATACACCGAAAACCGCAGGTACGAGTGTGCAACGCGCACTTAGTCCTTTTTCACACCCAATGAATTCCGGCCGTGTAAACAAACTCGCAAGCGATCTTGGCTTGGTAAAAAACCCTTACAAAGTATTTATCAGAAAACATGCCACTGCACTTCAGATTAAACAAAAGCTGGGAGCAGAGTGGCAGGATAAATTGCGCTTTGGTTTTGTGCGTAACCCCTGGGATTTGATGTTTTCTTACTACAATTTCATTTCGCAAAATCCAGCCCACCATCGCCACCAACAGGTACTCAAAATGGGTGGCTTTGAGCAGTACATCGACTACGAAATCTCACGCGACAAAGCCCACCAGCATACCTTACTGTGTGATCAATCGGGGCAGTTATTGGTTGATGTCGTTGGGCGTTTTGAACATCTTGCGGAGGATTTTACTCAGATATGTTCGCGTATCGGGGTTGATGCGCAACTTCCTCACGCCAATGCAAGTAAACACACTGATTATCGCAATGCTTATACCACCACTATCGTGGATAAGGTTGCCAAACATTGGGCTAAAGATATTTCGCTGTTTAACTATCACTTTGAATAGCAGGTCCAGAACGAAAAACTGGCCCATAAGGACCAGTTTAAACGGCTAAGATTTTCTAGCGAATTTACTTACAAGGGCTCAGCCATTGTGGGTTTTGACTGCGACGACCTTTCACCGAGTCAAAATACATGGTTTGTAGCTGGGTGGTAATTGGACCGCGTTTACCAGCACCTATCTGACGACCATCAAGCATATTGATAGGTAACACCTCAGCCGCAGTACCAGTAAAGAACGCTTCGTCAGCAATATAAACTTCATCGCGCGTGATGCGTTTTTCACGGATTGTGTAACCTAGTTCCGCAGCTAAATGGAATATCGTATTACGAGTAATACCGTCCAAACATGAAGTTAACTCTGGGGTATAGATGACATTGTCACGCACCATAAAGAAGTTTTCACCACTACCTTCAGCCACGTAACCTTCGTTATCCAACAACAACGCCTCATCACAGCCGCTATCGAGGGCTTCACGCAATGCCAACATTGAGTTCATGTAGTTGCCGTTCGCTTTGGCCTTACACATAGTGATATTAACGTGGTGACGCGTGTATGAAGAGGTACGAATCTTAATGCCTTTCTCTTTTGCTTCAGGTGACATGTAAGAAGGCCAATGCCAAGCTGCTACCATTGCGTGAACTTTTAAATTGTCAGCACGCAAACCCATCGCTTCAGAACCTAAAAATACCATAGGGCGCAGGTAAGCTTCCTCAAGATTATTTTCACGTACCACCGCACGCTGAGCCTCATTCATTTCTTCTTTGCTGTATGGAATTTTCATGCCGAGGATGTGAGCGGAATTGAACAGGCGATTAGTGTGCTCTTGCAAACGGAAAATGCAGGGGCCTTGTGCTTCATTGTAGTATGCACGCACACCTTCAAATGCACCCATGCCGTAGTGCAAAGTATGAGTGAGGACGTGAACTTTAGCATCGCGCCAAGGAACCATTTCACCATCTAACCAAATTAAGCCGTCGCGGTCAGCCATCGACATAATGTATTTCTCCTGCTCATTTAGAGCTAATCAAACTTGTTCAATAATTTTTGCCACATCGAAGTGACGTACCGGCGCGTTTCTTGGTAGGGACTCGCGTCAACTTGTGATGACATCCCTTGAAGCGCGCGCACATGGCCATGGGTTCTGAAGGTTCGATAGGCATCGCCTACTAACTCGGCCTCTTGGGCAGTTATTAAACCGGCATTTGCCGCCTGTTCTAAAATTCGGATGTTATCCGTATATCGATGCAAGGCGTTATATTCATTGGACCACGCGAGAACTGCGTATTGCACCATAAATTCGATGTCAACGATACCACCTTGGCTATGTTTTAGATGAAAATATGAGCTTTCTGCACCTTTACAGCCCTCTGGCTCAAGATGATCACGCATTTTTTGCCGCATTTCGATGACTTCTTTAGCCAATTCGTGTCTATCCCGAGTGCGTTCCATTATATTGGCGCGAATGGTTTCAAAGTCTTTTTGTAACGATGGATCTCCACATATAAAGCGAGCGCGAACTAAGGCTTGATGCTCCCACGTCCAGGCGTCTTTTTCTTGATAACGTTCAAAAGCCTGCACCGAAGAGACTAATAATCCCGACGCCCCAGATGGCCTGAGCCTCATATCGACTTCGTACAAAATACCGCTCGCCATGCGAGTATTCATGATATGCAAAATGCGTTGCCCCAATCGAGTATAAAACACGCTGTTGTCTATCTCTTTAGGGCCGCTAGTAACACTGGTCGCAGGTGCATTATAAATAAACACCATATCAAGATCAGAGCTATAACTTAGTTCAAGGCCTCCCATCTTGCCGTAGCCAATCACTGCAAACCCGTCTTCGAGGGGCTCACCACTAGCATTTTGCGGCTGCCCATGGCGACGTGCTAAATCTTCACGGGCCAGTTTAACCACATACTCCACCACCACTTCAGCGATCCATGTGAGGTAATCACTCGCCTTCATTAAAGCAATTCGTCCGGTTATCTCACATGCTGCAACCCTTAATACATGGGCCATTTTGAAGACGCGCAGATTATCCATATGCGCTTCAAGATCTTCATTGGGAATACGAAGCGAAGATTGCCGTAGTTCATCGCGCAAGGTTTCGACACTTGGCGGACTGTACAGCGTACTGGCATCAAGTAATTCGTCGAGCAATACTGGGTAGTTAGCAAGTTGCTCAGCGACCCAAGGGCTCGCTGAACAAAGCTTGACGAGCTCTGCTGTGGCCTGAGGGTTTTCATCTAGTAAAACCACATAAGAGGTACGGCGCTGCACCGCACTCATTAACGGTAATATTCGCTGCAGGGTTTCATCAGCGTTGTCGCAAATGGCGCAGGCTGCTAACAGCTTTGGAAAAAAATGATCGATTCGCTGCCGGCTTAACGATTCGAGCGACAAAAATGTCTTAGTTTTAATAAATTCGGCTAAATATTCGTAACTATCTTCTGGCGCTTGATAGCCTTGCTCTTGCAAGATCGAAACAACCTCGGCTTTATCTTCAATATGCAACCATAAATGCTGCCAAATTGCATTTAGCGGAACATCTTCTGATTCAGTTTCATCACGCACCACGTCTTTGAAACATTGGCCAACGAAATCGCGATGCGCTTGCAGGGCGTTTCGATAAGATTGCCAGTCATCAAAGCCCATCGCATAAGCCAGGCGTTGTTGATCCAGTTCATTAGCTGGTAATTGTTGTGTTTGCTCATCGTTAAGCGCTTGGATAACGTGCTCGCTATTACGTAAAAAGCTATAGGCCGCTAATAGGGCATCTCTATCTGTTGCACTAAGCAACTCTTTTTCTTTAAGCAGGGGTAATATTCGCATGACGCTTCGCTCTTGCAAATCGACGTCGCGACCACCCCGTACGAGCTGAAAGGATTGAGTAATAAACTCAACTTCGCGGATACCACCTGCACCCAACTTAATGTTGTCTTGCAAGCCTTTTCGGGCCACCTCTTGACGGATCATGGCTTTCAACTGCCGCAGTGATTCGATAACGGAGAAATCAATATAGCGACGGTAGGCAAAGGGCCGCAAAATCCGCATCAACTCTGCGGCATCGTCAGTATCACCCGCGATGGGCCTCGCCTTGATCATGGCGTAGCGTTCCCAATCACGACCCTGATCTTGATAATAATCCTCCATCGCATCAAAACTCAGCGCAAGGGCGCCACTGCCACCATAAGGTCGCAAGCGCATATCAACCCTAAACACAAAACCATCTACAGTCATTTGATCAATCGCCTTGATAAGGCGCTGTCCAAAGCGTGTAAAGTAGGCTGCATTATCGAGCTCTTTATCACCCCCAAGCGTGTAACCATGTTCTGGAAAGGCAAAAATCAAATCGATATCCGACGAAAGATTAAGCTCTCTTGCTCCAAGTTTACCCATGCCAAGCACCACCAGACCAAGCTCACGGCTTTTATCTTTGCTCATAGGCACGCCGTATTTAGGCGCAAGAATATCGCGTAGTTTGCTCATTGCATGCTGCAAAGAGATTTCAGCAAGACGACTAATATCAAGGGTCGTTTCTGACATGTCCGCAAGACGATTAAGGTCTCGCCAGATAATACGTGTCATCTCTCGTCGTCTGAACGCACGAAGCTGTTGGTGCAGCGTATCTTCGTCAAACTCTCCTTCAATGATTGGCAGGTTAGCAGCCATGTCTGCATCGTCATGATAGCTACGATACAAGTCGCCAGCATGGAGATCTTTGAACAAATCAGGGTGCCGGGCCAGCGAATCACTGACGTATTGACTGACGGCAATAACACGAGTTAATTGTTCGAAAGGTACTCCCGACGGAATCTCAAGCGCATCAATGCGCTTGAGGGTAGGCTGCTGCAGATGCTGCGGTAGTGAGTCTATACCGATTGACGTTGACATGTTTATCCCAAACTATGGCTAATCCCTCTTAATAAAGTAGCGCAAATCCGTTAACAATTGATCAAAACTTGGATGATGAGCATACATCATGTGACCTGCTGGGTAGTATTTGTAAGTCACTCGTGCAGGGTCAACACCACTGCGATCAAGGCTGTATTCAGCACCTAATAGCGGCGTAGCAAAATCATAATAACCGGCAGCATTAAACACCCTTAAATCACTATTGCCTCGCATCGCTTTGCCAATATAAGGGGTAACATTTAAGTAGGCTTGGCGCCACATATTTTTATTTAAGCTCCACTCCCAAGAATTTACCCCACCAATAATG
>JALRIU010000176.1 GCA_023255355.1 Pseudomonadales bacterium
TGCCTCACTAATACCTAATAGGGCCCTAAAGAAAGCCAACCCCATCCAACCACCTGCCAAAGCGTGTGCCATATTGGCCAGTGACCAGGCAACAGCAAACAGAGCAAAGCCGATTTGCAAACCAATCTTATCGACAATCCAACCGCACACGGGTTGCATGATGGTATACGTTAACTGGAAGGCACCCACCACATAGCTGTATTGCTCGGTAGACATCTCAAAAACTTTGGTTAACTCAGGCGCCAAAACACCCAGAGAATTTCGCGCCAAATAATTCAGAATTGTCCCAACAACTATCAGGCTAACAATCCACCACCGCAGGTTTCTTACCTTTGACATTATTTAGTCCCAAATAGTCTTTTTCGTTATTTTGTTGGCTATGTTACACCAATGAAAAAAGTATTGTGAATTATTATGAAACGTCAAAGAGGCAGGCAGTACGAGGCAATTTTTAATTTTTAGAGGGGAGTTTATATTGATTAAATGGTCGAATTTTGTTCCCGACAAATTCGACATACCTACATCCATGTAGGCAACCACAACAAAATCAAAAATTAACGCAGCAATACCCACGCAGCTAGCTTTACTATAGAAGCGTCAGCGAGGACGGCAGTACGAGGCTACAAGTAAAATTGTGAGAAGATTTTACTGTAGTAAATGAATCGAATAATTTTATGAAGAAAACGAAGTAATGCCTACGCAGCTAGCTTCTATAAAAAAAGAGGTGCCGAAGCACCTCAACACAGGGATAAGTTTACTCTCGGAGACTCAAGTAAACACAGCATCAACCGCAGCTAAACTTCTTGCGTTTAGCAAGCGATCAACATTACTCGCTAGGCGAGCAATTAGGGCATCGTCTTGTTGCCAGGACGATGGAAATACTGATTCAACACTTAGGTAGTTACGCACGCTTTGTTCGGCGCTTTCTACTTTTAGACAGTGGGCAAATGTCTGTTGCAGCGGATCATTGATTGGCAAATCCATACCATCACGACGCTTGCCTCCCATGTAGATCATCCAGGCAGCCAATGCCATTTCTGTAGTGCTTAATACGTTGCTGGCGGCTCGATTTTCTTCGATATGAGCCAACCAACGTTGGGGAATTTTTTGCGATCCATCGGTGGCTATTTGCGCAAGTCGATGGTTAAGGGTTTCATTACTAAATCTTGCAATTAGAGACTGACAGTACGCGTCGATATCTATTTTTACAGCAACGCTGTTTTTTGTCTCGATCATAAACGCTTCGACCATTGCTCTGAGCGTTGGGTGCGCTATGGCCTGATCTACGGTATTTAAACCTAAAAGCTGTCCACAATAGGCAAGCAAGGAATGACTACCGTTGAGAAGACGTAACTTCATGGTTTCGTAGGCTTGAACATCGTCGACAAACTCGACACCGACCTCTTCTAGCGCTGGACGGCCTTGGCAGAACTTGTCCTCGACAACCCATTGCGAAAATTGCTCGGTTTCGATGACATTGGGGTCATTGAATCCAAATTTTGCGTTCAATTTTGCCAGCGTTTCATCCGTCATTGCGGGGACGATGCGGTCAACCATACTGGACGGAAAACTTACATTTTGTTCAATCCAATTCGCTAGCTCAGGATCTCGAGCGGTGGCCATTTGCATTACCGCGCCTTTTACCCGCTTACCGTTATGGGGCATGTTGTCGCAGGACAAAATGGTAAAGCCAGATACCCCCTTAGCGCGACGTGATTGCAGGGCTGTCAACAACAAGCCAGGCACTGACTGAGCACCCTGCAGGTCTTTTAAATCCGCAGCTACAGCTTTGTCTTGTTGATTGAGCTGCCCACTGGCTGGCTCTATACCGTAACCTTTTTCGGTTACCGTGAGGGTCACAATCTTAGTATCAGTTTGGCACAATTGTGCAAGCAATTCGGTCTTATCTTGTCCTGCGAAAATTGCTTTGGTGATAGCACGAACTTCCCGCACAGCAACGTTATCACGGTCGGTATTTTCTACCACATGATAAAAGTTATGTGCTGCATTCAATTGTTCCACAAGCGCTACATTAGAGCGAATATTTGCAGAAACGATACCCCATTCACCTCCGTTGTGGGCTTGCAGGTAGCGCTCGATATATACGGCTTGGTGGGCACGATGGAAAGCGCCCAAGCCGATATGCACAATACCAGAGCTTACGGCCGCTAGGTCGTAGCTACTTTGAAACGAAACAATGTTCATGTTATTTCATCAAACGGCGCATGCTATCGACGGTGTGAATGACACCTCGTAACTCAGCCAAACCACGCATACGGCCAGCGTACGAATAACCTGGGCGGGTCGTTTTAGCGATGACATCGATATCCATAGTGTGGCCATGGTCAGGACGCATTGGAATTTGTAAACCTAAGCCTTGATCACCAGCTTCGCGACGCGATTCTTCCTCGAGCAACGCATTAACGATTCCGATCATGTCGTTGTCACCATCGAGATGCTCTGACTCCATGAAGGATCCGTCTTCTTCACGTTTAATATTACGCAAATGCACAAAGTAAACGCGGTTATGGAATTCTTTGATCATACCAACCAAATCATTATCACCACGCGCACCAAATGAGCCCGCACACATTGTAATTCCGTTAGCCACACTATTAACGTGTTGGGTTAACAAACGAGCGTCTTCTGCTGTCGAAACAACTCGAGGAAGACCAAACAATGAGAATGGAGGATCATCTGGGTGAATTGCCATTTTTACGCCTGCCGATTCTGCCACAGGAATGACTTCTTCGAGGAAGGCGAACAAATGACCGCGATATTGTTCATTGCTAAATGCAGCAAATAATTCGATAGCGTCTTTGATCGTTTCGCTATTATATGAGCCTTCGCCACCAGGCAAACCGGCGATAATATTTGACTCTAACAGCGCGATTTCTTGCTCTGTCATTTCATTGATACGTTTTTCAGCCTTGGCTACGATCGCTTCTGAATAGCTTGTTCGCGCGTTTGCACGCTTTAAAACAAAGATATCGTAGGCCGCAAAATCGGTCATTTCAAAACGTAACGCTTGGCTATTATTGCCCATTTCAAAAGACAGATTGGTGCGGGTCCAATCAACTACTGGCATAAAGTTATAGCATACGGTTTCGATGCCAGCCTTACCTAAATTAATCAATGACGTCTTATAGTTTTCAATCATGCGCTTAAAATCACCGGTACGCGATTTAATTGCATTATGCACAGGAACAGATTCAACCACAGACCATACTAGACCTGCATCTTCAATCATCTGTTTGCGCTCAAGAATATCCTTTAACGGCCAAGCTTCGCCGGTTGGGATATGATCTAACGCTGACACAATACCCGTGGCACCTGTCTGACGAACTTGACGCAAGGTAATAGGATCTTGTGGGCCGAACCAACGCCATGTTTCTTGCATGATTTTCCTCTTGTAGTTACTGATTATCGATAACGGATTCGATAACACTTTTCAAATGATTTTGCATAGCCAACCGCGCAGCATCGCTATCGCGAGCAACCAGCGCATCATAAATAGCACGATGCTGTTCAATCACCGGTTTGACACCTCGATCGCGTAGTTTACTGTGCATAAATTTTGCGATCGGTGTGGTTTGTCGCAAATTCCATAAATTTTTAATGGTGCCAAATAAGGCGCTATTGCGTGATGCCTGAGCAATAGCCATATGAAAGTTCTCATCGGCCTGTTCGTGATTGATGATGGCAGAGTTTTCATCTTCAATTTCATCAAGGCACTGTTTAATCAAAGTCAAATCATCGTCTGTCAAACGTGACGCTGCGAGTGCCGCCGCCTCTCCTTCAATCAGCATCCTAGCCTCGAGCATTTCTATCGGGCCAGGTGCGTCACTAAGAATACTCATCGGGTTGCCGGTATTGACGACATATACACCAGATCCGGATCTAATATCGACCATGCCTGAGATCTCTAGCGCAATCATAGCCTCACGAATCGATGGACGACTAACGCCAAACATATCCGCCAAATCACGCTCCGAAGGTAAACGCCGACCTTTCTCCAACTCACCACTGCGGATCAAGCTGGCGATCTGGTCGGCAACCTTTAAATACAGACGCTCTGATTTAACGATTTCAACTTTCATGGCAATTCCATTATTAATTACAATGTGGACTGGTAAACTGGTCAGGCCACATTGTACAACCAACGCGTTATATGATTCTATAAAATTCGTGTCATCATGCTTGATGCCACACCTTTTATGGCATCAATATTTACTGCCAGCCTTCTTTATAGAACTCTTGCAATACATAGAAAGCCTGCTTACGTTGTCCATTTTCGTCGACCAAACCTTTTCGATTGTAGTGGTCTTGAATACCTTTTAAGGGGCGCAACATAGCTCGGAAGTCTTTTAAAATCCAAGGCGTCATACCTTGGTTGGTTTTAATCCAAAGACTATCAAAGAAAACGATAGTGATGATTAATTGTATAACAATTACTGGTA
>JALRIU010000268.1 GCA_023255355.1 Pseudomonadales bacterium
GTCATAGGACTTGTTCCAATGCATGTACTCCCTAAAGGGTGGCATTTCCATGGGGGTGGGTAGGCTTTTAAGTGGTAGGTATTGGGTATAACGCTTGGCTAAGCGGTGTTGAAGAGTAGCGATTCGTTTGGTGCCTAAAACCAGTTGCGGCAGGGTGTTAAAGTCGTTGGTTTTAACCTCGATGCGGCGCGTCACATTACATGCTTTCATATGAAACTCTTCTGCACCTTCATCGCCACCGAGAGCGATCATAATATGACCCGCTTGGCGATATTGTTCTAAATCGATGTGCTCGTCAGGCCAGTTTTCCTGACAGACTAAACACTCGTATTTATCTTCAAAAATCAGTTCAGACATATGGCCGGTCGGGCCGTATTGTTCAGGCACGATCATTAAGTCGACTTCACCACGCGATAACATTTCGGTGGCACTGGCGGAAGGTGTAATGAATTCGAAGGTCATATAGGGGGCGCTGTGCTGAATATTTTGCAATACGCGGGTAAACAGTACAGTGACTAGGTAATCAGACACCACAATTTTAAAATGGCGACGACTATCCGCAGGTTCTGACACCCTGCGATTGATAATGGTCGAGCGAATTTTTACCAAAACTTCTCGCACAGGTTCTTGAATTTCAAGCGCATAAGGGGTCGGTTGCATGCTTCGACCAACTTGCACTAAAAGTTCATCGTCAAAAAAGTCGCGCAGTCGACGCAGTACACCGCTGGTGGCTGATTGGGTGATATGTAAGCGCCCAGCGGCATTGGTGATATTTTTTTCTTCGAGTAAGATGTCGAGCGCGATGAGTAGATTCAAATCAAGGTGTTCAAGCCGCATTGTCTGTGATCTCGGATAAATATGTCGTTATTGTATCGTCTAAAATGATGGCTTCAATGAATAATATCAATTTTGGTGATAGGTTCTTTCGGTTTATACTCATGCCAAATCAAATAGAGAGTGATGTTATGTTTAGATATTTTCCACAGAACTATGTTTGGAGTGCTGCGGTAAGCCTTGCTATTGAAATGGGGGCACGCATGGGCGAAATCGAGGAGATGTGTGCTCCATTGATGGAGGCTTCGATCAAACCTGATGCCGAGGGTACCAAAGCGTTTCGTGCAACATGGCAAACCATGGCGGAAAAGCTCTACAGCCTAGCCGAAGAAGACGAAACTAAAGGTCACTTGTTATCTGCTGGTGAAAAATATCTTCGTGGCTCTATCTACATGATTACCGCTGAGCGCTTGCAGGCCCATGATGCCCCAGGTCGTTTAGATATGTACCGCACCCTACTCGATAAATTCTACCGTGGTGCAGAATTGGCCAAGCATGGTATCAAACGTGTTGAAATTCCCTATGAAGGTAAGCACCTGTCAGCTATTTATGTGCCTGCTCAAGGCGTTGAAGGGCCGCAACCATTGTTAGTCCAACTCAACGGTTTGGACTCAAGTAAAGAAATGAAATACAACGTGGGTTTGCCCGATTGGTTGGCAAAGCGCGGCATCGCCTCGTTGATCTTGGATCAGCCAGGTACGGGTGAAGCGCTGCGTTTGCAGGAATTTCATGCGCGCTTTGATACCGAACATTGGGCGTCAAAAGTCTTTGATTGGATTGAAACGCAAGATTATATCGATCCTTCGCGTGTGGGTTGTGAAGGGGTGTCATTGGGCGGTTATTATTGCCCTCGTGCGGTGGCGTTTGAGCCTCGCTTTGCCTGTGGTGTGATTTGGGGGGCTAACCACGACTGGCGTGACGTACAAAAACGCCGTTTGGAAAAAGAAGGCGACTTCCCTGTGCCACACTACTGGCAACACGTGTGCTGGGTTTGGGGCGCAAAAGACATCGATGACTTCATGCGCATTGCCGAAAACGTGCATCTCGATGGCGTGATCGAAAAAATTAAAGTGCCGTTCCTGGTGACCCACGGTGAGAAAGATACTCAAATTCCTTTGAAATGGGCTCACAGAACTTATGACCAATTGGTTAACAGCCCTAAACGCGAATTGAAAATCTTTACCGAACGTGAGGGTGGGGTTCAACACTCAAGTTTGGATAACAGTATTAACGCTGGTCACTATATTGCCGATTGGGTGGCTGAGCAGTTAGGCGGAAGAACAAGATGATTGTTAGTCGCTAGTCGCGATTCTCAGCTCAAACAAAAAAAGTTTTTTAAAAAGGAAAAAAGAATTGTTTTTGTAGGAAAACTAAATCCATCTAAAGGTTATGACTTATACAGAGATGCTATAACAAAAATTTTAAATAATTTTCCTGATTGGAAGGCATATTCTATTGGGGACGAACT
>JALRIU010000299.1 GCA_023255355.1 Pseudomonadales bacterium
CCTTGTTTTCGCGCTGTCGCGACACGGCAAGTGAATAAATTATCGCTCAAATTTTTAACCAGTCAAGAGCTAGATTGAGTCTTTTTTTTGAAGCTCTATTTTTGCCGCAAACTTTTTTCAAGTGATTGTTTTGCAACGTTAATTAGAGATTCAATATTGCTTAAATTAGGGTAGTTTGGGCGGATAATAAATGCCAGTTGACGGTGTGGCCCAGGCTCGCTTAATGGTAGCTTGACTAGCTCATTTGATTGGTCAACCAGTTGGGATAATCCAATCTCGGGAACGAGTGTACTTCCTAGTTTACCGCGGACTAACTGAATAAGTGTGGTTAGGCTTGTGGCCCTGAGTGAATGGGCGGCGTTATTATCGAGTTTGCATGCAGCAAGCGCATGGTCTTTTAAGCAGTGTCCTTCGCTCAGCAGCATGAGGTTTTTTGATTCTAATGATTGAGCATTAATGGTAGGTTGTGACGCCGGTGGGGCTAAATCTCTGTGGCTTACCCAATAAAAATCTTCCTCCCAGAACGAAAAGCTCAGAAGTCCTTGGCAGTCAAATGGCAGTGCTAATATACCGCAATCTAAATCGCCAGTGCGGACATGCTCTACCAGTGTTTGAGACTGCTCTTCGGCAATCTTTAACTCTAATTTCGGATACTTATCATTCAGTGGGGGTAAAAGTATTGGCAATAAGTAGGGAGCGATAGTCGGAATGATACCTAGACTTAGTGGTCCACTGAGGGGTTGGCCATAGGTTTGTTTCATTTTGACGATGTCTTCGATTTGGATATTGATACTTTGAGCTTTTTTTAAAAGTTCTGCACCAAGGGGGGTGATTAAGACATTCTTGTTATTTCTTTCAAACACTGCAAAGCCAAGTTGTTGTTCCATTTCTTGCAATGCGGTACTTAGTGCAGATTGCGAGATATTACATTCCTCTGCAGCCTTTCTAAAATGCAGGTTTCTTCCGACAGCTAAAGCATATTTTAATTGTTTGATGGAGATCATAGTTTGATAGGCTTTTTGAAATATTCGGGTAAATATTACAAATAAAACCGATTGTGACAACAGGGAATTAGCGCCAAGTTTTTGGTTTGGAATAGATAAGTGGGAAAGTAAAATAAGGCGCATTCTCAAGAACACGCCATATTAAAGTTTTAGAAACTCAAACCACGCGCTTTGGCACGAATATAGTGCCGTATTTGTTCGAGTTGAGTGTCAGATAGTTCTGCAAATTTAGGCATACCTTTGTGCTCTAGGGCACCTTGACGAACCACCTGCTCAAAGCCAGCAAAAGTAAGTGGTATTGCCGATGCCCTTAGGTCGGGAGCATTACCACCAGCCACCACACCAGGTCCATGGCAAAGCTGGCAGCGAGCCCATTGTTTAACACCTGCAGCAGCAAGGTTCATATCAAGATTCATGTCTTCGCCAAACAGGGCTTTATGAGCAACTGGAGCAGGGGTGGCTGGTACCGCTTCGTTACCGCCCAACTTAAACGTTAATAATCTACGCGGGTGAAGGCGACTATCCCAGCCGAACTGCGCAGATATTGATCCAAATGCGCCAGGTGCGCCATTTAAAGGGCCTGCGGCCACGGTAATATATTGCACTCCATCAACACTGTAACTAATCGGTGGTCCAGTCACAGCAACCTTTGCATCGAATGCCCAAAGATCTTTGCCGTTGTCTGCATCGTAGGCATGTAAATAGCCATCAGCTAAGCCCTGGAATACAAGGCCACCAGCGCTCGCCATAGTGCCTGAATTTGAAATACCGGGTGTTTTTACCTGCCATTTTGCTTTTTGCGTTAATGGGTCCCACGCCTTTAAGTAGCTTACGCCAGCGTCAGCAGAAACATCCCCGTCGCCAGATTTCAGACCGACGAAGTCAGGTGTAAATAAAATGGGATCAAATTCCTTTGGATCATCTAACCGGGCAAAAGGCACGGGCATATCGATGATAGGCACATAAACCAAGCCGGTTTTTGGGCTGTAACTCTGTGGCGGCCAAAAGTGTGTGCCCTGAAAGCTAGGCCAGATGAGAACTGGTTCAGTGCCATAGCGGGCAAAGGGTGCTTCCACCGGACGACCAGTAGCTAAATCAATCGATTCTGCCCAGTTAACGGTACCGAGTTTTTCTGCAGAAATGAGCTTGCCGTTCTCCCGGTCGATAACATAGAAAAAGCCATTCTTGGGGGCATGGAACATCACCTTTCTTGGTTTGCCATCGATATCGATGGTCGCCAATGTCATGTCTTGGGCTGAGTTATAATCCCAGATGTCATTGGGGGTGTTTTGGTAGTGCCATGCGTATTCACCTGAATCAGCATCTAATGCTAAAACCGATGCTAGGAATAGGTTGTCACCACCGCCAGGGTTTCTGATTTCTTCGTTATATGGACCGCTGTTGCCGGTGCCGATGTATATCCGGTTGAACTCTGGATCATATGTCATAGCGTTCCAAGCAGCGCCGCCGCCACCATATTTCCACCATTCTCCTGTCCAGGTTTCAGATGCCCACTCCATAGCGCTGTCAGAAACTTCGCCATCTTTTACACCGGGTTTACCTGGAACGATGTAAAAGCGCCATTCTTTTTTGCCGGTATCGGTATTGTAG
>JALRIU010000121.1 GCA_023255355.1 Pseudomonadales bacterium
ACATGAGGACTTTAAAAGAATTTTTAACGACGAATCTCCAAGCGCAATAGCTTATTAATCGATAAAACCCCTGTCGCGCATAAGCGCCTCTACATTAGCGTCCCTACCACGAAACATCCGATAAGCCTCCGCAGGATCCATAGCATTTCGCACACTAAACAAATAATCCACTAAGCGTTTAGCGACGGCTTCATCGTAAAATCCACCGGGGGCTTCTGTAAAGGCCTCAGCTGCATCTGAGGTTAGGACTTCTGCCCAGATGTAACCATAATATCCTGCGGCATAGGATTCACCGGAGAAGATATGACCAAAATGAGGGCTTCGATGCCGCATAACAACCTCGTCGGGCATACCCATAGCTTTTAGGGTATCACGCTCAAAACTATCAACATCTAGTCCTGTTGGATCCATTGTGTGGTACTTCATGTCCATAATGGCTGATGCTAGGTATTCTGTGGTTTTAAAACCTTCATTAAAGGTGGCAGCTTTGTTGATTTTTTCGACTAGACTTGCCGGCATTGGCTCACCGGTCTCTACATGGGTTAAGAAGTTATTAATCACCTCGTCGGTGAGTAACCAGCGCTCAAGTAATTGCGATTGAAACTCGGTATAGTCGCGCACACCACCATTGAGCGATGGATAGGTCACGTTGGATGATAATGAATGAAGGGCGTGACCAAACTCGTGGAAGAAGGTTTCAGCGTCATCCCAGGATACTAATACTGGCTCGCCTTCTGCCCCCTTGATGAAGTTTGAATTATTTGCCGACAACACTGTTTGATTGGGCATTAGTTTATTAAAACTGCGATAGCTGGTCGCCCATGCCCCGGAGCGTTTGCCCGTTCTTGCATAGGGATCAAGATACCAAAGCCCCACTAACGCTCCTGACGTTTTATCTTTAACCTCCCAGACCTTCACATCAGGATGGAATACTGGGACGGTACCCTCTTCAACAGGTGTAAAAGCGAAATTAAATAATCTGCCGGCAACGTAAAACATCGCTTCGCGCAATTTATCTAATTGCAGATAATTTTTGACCTCATTGGAATCGAGATCATATTTTGCCAGGCGAACTTTTTCGGCGTAATAGCGATAATCCCAGGGAGCGATGGTAATGTTATCGCCACGGCTATCTGCCAGTGCCTGCATATCAGCCACTTCTTCTTTAACGCGAGAAATTGCGGCAGGCCAAATTTTCATCATTAGGTCCATTGCCTTGGCTGGAACCTTGGCCATTCGATCGGCTAACTGCCATTCTGCAAAATTGTTATAGCCCAAGAGTTTTGAACGCTCATCGCGCAATTGCAAAATATTGACAATAATCTGGTTATTATCAAACTCGTCGCCGTTATCGCCACGACTATAATAATTATTCCAAACAACTTCACGCAGTGCTCGGTCATCCGCGTATCGCAAAAATGGATCCATAGAAGAACGCGTGTTCGTCACCGCATATTTACCTGGCTGTTCGCGTGCCTCGGCTGCTGCCGCTGCCGATTTTACGTAGCTTGCAGGTAAACCGGCTAACTGGGATTCGTCAAAGAAAGTGACGTAGTTTTCTTCATCGTGGAGAACATTATTTGCAAAGCTTGTTCGAAGTTCGGCGAGCTGTTTATTGATATCGGCGTAGCGCTTTTGCTTCGCTTCATCGAGCTGCACACCGGCGCTTATGAAGTTTTGGTAACTGAGCTCAACCACCCTACGTTGTTCTGGGTTGAGCTCATTGCGCTGTTCATATACTTGAGCCACACGCTCGAACAACGCCTTATTTTGAGAAATCTTTGAAGAAAACTCAGATAGTTCAGGCGCTAATTCAGCTGCAATTTTTCGTACTTCGGGCGTGGATAAGTTTGATAACCAAAGGCCATAGTATGGGTAAACCCTATCGAGTAAGGCGCCTACCTTTTCTAGTGGTACCATGGTGTTTTCGAAGGTAGCAGGTTGCGGTCCGGTGGTAATAGCATCTACTTCTGCTAAGGATTGTTGCATTCCAAATCTTAATGCAGGAGCCAGATCTGCGACGTTCATTTGATCAAATGCAGGAACACCGTTATATGGACCTAGCCACTCCTGAGTGAGGGCATTATCGGGCAAGACTGCAGGTTTTGCTTGATGCTCAACAGATGGCTGACAAGCCAGTAAGCCAGCACAGGCTAATACTAAGGTAAGTTTTTTATACACAACAATTCTCCTTTATCGACATTAGACTATATGCCTAAGCGTTAAAGACTTGTAGACTGAACACAGGTTAAACATCGTCAATTTAATATTATGTCGACTCTCTTCATTTTAGGTAGCGGCGCCATAGGCAGCCTTTTTGCGAGCGCACTACAGGCAAGCGGTGCCGATATTTGCCTGATTGCGCGCGATCAACAATACGCTGATCTATTGAATAAAGAAGGTATTAGCGTTGATGGCAATACTGTACACGCAGTATCCAGAACCATAGATAATATCGCGCTAATTGAACAACTACTGGTTTGTACTAAGGCCTATGATACGTTAGCAGCCCTAGAAAACATCGCTGTAAAACTTTGTCCACGGGCTCGCATCATGCTGTTACAAAATGGTATGGGGCAGCATCATGAAGTCCATAACAGGTTTCCAGACGCCAGTGTTTTTGCCGGTCTATGCACTGAAGGTGTCACTCGCCTTGCACACCACAAGATAGTTAGAGCGGGTATTGGCAAAACAATTTTTGGACACGTGCTTGGTCCTGTCGGAGACTTACCGAAAGCATTGCTGCACTGTCCCTTGAAGGTTGAGATCTCGCATCAAATTCACCAGGCTCAATGGCAAAAGTTAGCCATTAATGGAGCCATCAATGGCCTCACAGTTCAAAATAATTGCCCGAACGGTGAACTTATCCACGACGCTACTATCTATCAAAGTATGCAACGTCTTTGCGAAGAGATTGAATTAGTTGCCAACATTGAAGGAATATTTTTTAATAAACCATTACATGAATTGGCTAAAGACGTCTGTCTGGCAACCGCAGCAAACATCTCTTCGATGCTGCAAGATGTTCGGGCAAATCGTCAGACAGAAGCAGATTATATTTATGGTTATTTAAAAAGATGCGCCGATCGCTATGATCTGAACGTACCATTAATTAACCAGCTTTACACGACCTTATTATAGAGGAAGACCTTATGCGTTTTATCACGACTTGTTTTGCTTTATTGATGAGCGCTAGCAGTTTGGCAGCGACTTTGAATCTTGAATTTATCAACGAGGACAAATACCTAGATATTGATAGCGGACGCGAAATGCAGTCTCGCTTTACCGAAAGACTAAAAAATAAATTGGGTGAGAGTTTTACTAAAATTGCTGAAAAATTGCCTGAGGATAACGTCTTAAACATCAGTATTACCCAAATTGATTTGGCTGGTGATACACGGTTCAGCTCGGGCGATATGTACGATATTAGAATTATGAAAGATCTCTACCGGCCTCTTCTAGCCTTTGATGTAAAGCTCACCCAGGGCGAGGAAACCTTGCACGAAACCAGTGCAAGACTCGTCGACAATAACTATCTGAATAACAGTTTCAAGAACGGCAATGAGCAGTTTGGTTATGAGATGGCCATGATTAAACGTTGGGGTTCAGCATGGCTCAAAACTCATTGATTGGGTGTATTTTCGAGTAGTATCTCTGGCCAATCTTTAGCAGCCAGCAACCGAACTAAATTTTTAGGTCGATAATTACTGTCGGCTAAATAACGTTGATAAACAGAGTTGTGAATCCGGGTTTCAATACCGGCAGGATTCATGTTTCTGTGAAGAGGTTTCTTCAAGCGAAACACATGCTTGCGAGACTTGTTAAGTTTAGCGATATGGTTGTCATTAGCCAAAGGACTGAGGTCAGCCAATACTAATCCATGAGATTGGGCTTCACGTAGCATCCAATGCAATGATATATCTGACAAACTCATTCCCGATGCATCAGGCGGGTAACCTCCACCAACATCAGAGTGTGACCCTGCAAACCAGACCTGCTTAAGATCCAAGTTATTAGAGGCATGCCATAACGTCGGCGCAAAGTCTTCTCGGGTTTCATCAATCGCTAGCGCTTGTCGAGCGACTTTAACGTTACTCCCCAATTTAGTGTCGTAAAACTCATCCTGTGATTCAAAAAGCCCCATCAATGAGAAAGGAATACCCAAAGCACCCACTGTATCCCATACCCCAACAAAATCGATATCTGCCTTGGGGTGACAAAAATGCTCACAAAAATCTAGCGCAGACGAACCTTTAGGGTGGTTTCTCTTACTTGGGGATTTATAAATCTGCCACGCCTTTGGAATTAGTTTTGCGTATTTATTTTGCAAAATTCCGACATTATTTATCAGCCCACAAAGTGCTCGAATGGTATAGGCGCCGCGACTAAATCCGAAAAAAAATAATCGTGTCCCGGGTGAGTAGTTATGTACCAAATAACGGTAAGCATCGGTTATATTTTTGCTGATGCCTGCACCCGTCAAACCTCCAAGTAAGTTATCGTGATAAGAACCTATCCCCCAATCATAAAACACTTGTTGTTGGCTATGCTGAGTCTCAGCCGAAATACATCTAGCGGTTCTTAAAACATTGCTGACATTATCTTTTTGACTATTCTTCTCTGGTCTATTCCAGGTTCCATCTGAACAAATAATGATCGATCTTGGCATCACTTGTCATGTCCCCCCGTTTAAGAGTAATATACGCGGCCTATTTTGTAAGATTAGTACAAATTACTGTTCATGTTATGTGCGCTCTGTGGTAACCTTCTCCCTCGATTGCACTAACTAATCTTGAGTTAGATACTCTTAAGGAATTGTTTATATGCGCCATCTACGCGGCCGTAATGATCAAGCTGGTGATGAATCAGAAATCGATTTAACACCCATGCTCGACGTTGTATTTATTATGTTGATTTTCTTTATTGTGACAGCATCCTTCTTGAAGGAAGCCGGTATCGAAATCAATCGCCCAGAAGATTCGCAGAGCAACCCTTCTGAAAGTGAAAACATCCTCATCCAGATCACGGCTAACGATGAAATTTGGTTGAACCAACGTCGCATCGATGTTCGCGCTGTCCGTTCTAACATCGAACGATTGCACGCTGAAAACCCGAAAGCGGCCGTTGCGATTAGCGCCCACAAAGAAGCAACCGCTAAAGTGTATACTCAGGTAGCTGATTCAGCTCGTGAAGCAGGTGTGTATGATGTTTCTATGGTTGTTAAAGATAAGTAAATTATCTAGATTTTTGAAAACCCGCCGCATGGCGGGTTTTTTTTGCCTTAAACTATTTAAATATGATTAATTTTTAAGATCCCTGATTTCACAGGAATGACTGCCATCCCTCTTTTCGTTTAAGCAGATTTTATTTTGATGGCACGATCTCTTTAATTAATCGAGGCGTCGATTTTTGTTATCGACAACATCGTCATACCTACATCCATGTAGGCAACAGCTTTAGCTGGCCCCGAAGGGGTAAAAACCCAGGATGGCCGTCGATTTTTGTTCCCGACAAAATCGACATACCTACATCCATGTAGGCAAAAAAAATCCCGCACTTGGCGGGATTTTGTCTTTCTAAAATAACTTAGTCAGCTGACATGTCGGCACGAAGTGCTTGTGTCAATGCTGCTTCGATTTCTTCAATCGATACAGAATCGCTGCTGTTATTCATCTGAGCTTCACGCTTACGCTTACGCTCGCTGTGATAAGCAAGACCCGTACCTGCAGGAATCAATCGACCTACAACCACGTTTTCTTTCAAACCACGCAAACTGTCGCGCTTGCCAGTTACTGCTGCTTCGGTCAATACGCGAGTCGTTTCTTGGAA
>JALRIU010000122.1 GCA_023255355.1 Pseudomonadales bacterium
GTTATAAAGTATTTAATCGATTAGAGCCAACTATCAACTGCGTTATGACTGCATTCCATTACAGCTAATGTCCATTGATCGTCTGCATCTGCCATTATCACTCGTCTGCTAGGATTTGGCACTACCAGCCACTGGGGTGTTTTGCCTTTGAGCTCTGCTGCTAGTTCATGTGGTTTCCACCCTGCACAGCCTACAAATAATCTAAGCTTGTTATTATTACCACAGGATTTGTGCGATTGAAGTAGCCTTTTATTTAAAATGCGTTAAGCCCCTCGATCAAAGAAGGGGCCTAAGCATGCGATACCTTATTTGAGATGTTTTTCTGCAGCCGGGCCGGTGGCACCATCTAACCCAAGGCCAGCTAAGGCATTCCACTCGTCTTCGTTCATGACTAGCTCTGCAATCGCCATTAAACCAATCGAGTGCACAATGGTGCATAGTGCGCGCAACATGGTTTGGTTGGCGGGGTTTTGATGAACGTCGCGAATCATCGATGAGTCGATCTTCACATAATCAATACCTAGGTCATGTAGCTGTCCTAGCTGTTTAATTTCTTGGCCCACGTGTTCAATACCGATACGACAGCCAAGGGGTTTGATCAACCTACACATTTCACGGAAGGCATCTAAGCGTTGGTATACACCGTATTCAGGAAACTCTAGCCACAGGCAGCTTGACTCTTTGGGTGTGGTTTTAAGTTCTTGATAGAGCCATTTGATAAAGTCTTTATCGTCAAGCGAACTGGCAGAGATATTTACCCCGATTGGGCTTTCTGAAATGGGTAGCGTATTTAAAGCCAAACGTACTGCTTGTTTATCAAGTTCAGTCGCCATTCCCAAGCGGTTGATCCAGGGTAAGAACTGCCCTGCAGGCATTAGCTCGCCGTCATACACTAAGCGCGCTGGGCATTCGTCATGGATGAGATTGCCTGCCAAATCCACCACTGGAAAGCTTGCCAATCTGAAATCATTGTTTTCGAAGGCATTCGATAATAGCGCTTTCCAATGCAAACTTTGATCTTTGGCGGTGGCTTGCTCTTGTTCATTTTTTGCAGCCATAGCTTCTAGCAGGGTATGGTTACCTTCATTTTCTGCGTTGAGCAAGCTAGCATCAAGGCGGCTTAATATCGCGCCCATGCTTTCACCGGCATGATAGCTTGTGGTTGCCGCCGGCAAATTATTAATGGCGTTAATGCCAAGATCTTTAATCACTCCAAGTAATGATGTCTGTACCAGTGCGGCGCTATTTTTTGCATCTTCGGCAGCAGGGGCAAGCACCGCAAAATCAGAACCGTTCAGACGACCGGCTTCCCATAACTGATTGTCACTAGCGAACTTATTAAGTGTCGACCCAAATTGGGTTAACAGACTATCAACCACCGCACGGCCTTCGCTGCGGTTTAATTCGATCAATCCAGGTAGACGAATCATCATGAGCACACCGCTAGAGCTTGCGTCGTCGCGATCTAAAACTGCACTTAGCTTGCCAATAAAGGGGCCGCGATTTAGTAGTTTGGTCACCGCGTCAAGTTGGGCATCTTTGCGCCATTGTTCAAGCCTCGCAGCTTCTTGGGCAAGCATATCTTTGATGCGGCTCGATAAGGTGTTCATAGAGCTAACCACGGCTTTAAATTCAAGTGTGTTTGGTTCTGGCGTTGTAATGAACCGTCGCTCGCCAATCGCTTGGGCTTGATCGACCACCGCATCGAGCGGTTTGGTAATAAAACGCAGCAAGAATGTACCAGCAATACCTGCAAACAAAGCTGCTACAAAAAAGTAGCCCAATAAGCGGAGGGTGCTCGCCCATAAGGCGCGGTAAGCAAAACGTGAGTGTGATTCAAGCGTGA
Source organism: Pseudomonadales bacterium (assembly GCA_023255355.1). GTDB lineage: Bacteria > Pseudomonadota > Gammaproteobacteria > Pseudomonadales > JAHEIH01 > JAHEIH01. Next base: position 1,847 of record JALRIU010000122.1, read on the forward strand.
GGGTACCCACTTGGTTCCAGCCATTTTGGATTTGTGAGATACCTGGGTCAGCTTTGAGAATAAAAAGGTTCACAAACCACATAGGGGCTTCAGTAATTGGGCTATTATCCTCGCGGCTTAACATTTCACTGCCGTCGGGCGCTACCAAGCGAATGCTGCGATAAAAACCTGTATCAAATTGGGCCGATAGCGTTAGTTCAAGCATCACTGGGTCAGCTTCCGCGGTCGACAGTGACAGCGCTAGGGCATTGGCATTATCAGAGTTTTTAATGCTCAGCTGTTCTTGTAAATAGGCTTTTGCAGAGATACTACTGACGATAAAACTACCACCAAAGGCGATCGTCATGAGTAGCGCAATACCTATCCAAAGTTGTTTATAGAGAGACATAATAAAACTCCATTATATCCTCAGGAAAAAATTAAATTAGAAATTGAAAGCACCAAGATCGAAAAAAAAGCAGATGTAACAGCAAGATTAATTGATCTAGTTGCGCCTATTGGTAAGGGACAACGATCACTTATTGTATCGCCACCACGAACAGGTAAAACAGTGGTAT
>JALRIU010000142.1 GCA_023255355.1 Pseudomonadales bacterium
GAGATGGGGCCGCGCCTGACCGGTGCCGACGCCCTGGTGGGCGACGCGCTGGTCGCCGAGGTCGAGGCCTGCGTGGACCGCGTGATGCGCCGCGAGGAGGTCAAGGTCTCGCCGGCCGCACGCCGCCGCTTCTAAGTATAACTATTCCAGGATCACGACGCCTATATGTTAAGTCTGGAAACGCTAATTCAAACTCTGATAAGCATCCAAGCGTGAACACGTAATTAAAACTTGCAAACTGTTCTAAAGGATTAGGCTGTTTTCCTACTCCGCCAAAAATACTTCCAAATCCGCCACCAAAGGCTGCTCCTAAGAAACCGCCGATACCACCTTTGATTGCATTTACTAAATTACCGCCAATACCGTTTGCAATATTGCCTACAATACTTCGACCAACACCGGGACCAGTTAACCCGTTTAAACTATTTGCAAGATTAACTGTAGCACCTTTTAAATCTTGTACTGATCCTGTCACAGAATCTAACACTCCGTCGACAGCAATGTTAGCACTTTGTTTAAATTGAGTGCTTACACTATCGGAAATATTTTTGCCGGCTGCTTTTAAACGGTTTGATAAATTCTGCGGATTTATTGCCATATTAAATTCCTAGTACTCTTGTTAATGCATCACCTTTAGGAACATAAATTTCTATTCCTGGTACTAGATCAAAAATAGGATCTTTAAGTATTTCCATATTGCGTTGAGCAAAAACCCACCAAAGGTCTTTGTCATTATATAAATCAAATGCAAGCAGTTGTGCAAGTTGTTGAAGAGCTCGCTGCAGAAGTTGGCAAGCCTCGTTGGGAATGGACTGCGCCAGAAGCTAATACTGCGCTAGTTGATGCTTTGACTGCACAGTTTGGTGCTAAAGTGGGTGATGCTTATCGCATTACCGAAAAAGCAGCTCGCTATGATGCCTTGTCTGCAATTAAAGATGAAGCTGTTGCTGCTCTTGCAAGCGACGAAGTATCTGCTGATGACATTAAAGGTGAGTTTAAAGATCTCGAAAAGACCACTGTCCGTCAGCGTATCTTAAATGGTGAGCCACGTATTGATGGTCGCGATGGTAAAACTGTGCGCGCAATTCATGTAGAAACGGGTGTTGTACCTAACGCTCACGGTTCGGCGTTATTTACTCGTGGTGAAACACAGGCATTGGTTGTGACTACGTTGGGTAGTGCGCGTGATGCTCAAATCATCGATGCATTGGAAGGTGAGCGTCGCGATCCATTTATGATGCACTATAACTTCCCTCCTTATTCAGTAGGTGAGTGTGGTCGTATGGGTGCAACGGGTCGTCGTGAAATCGGTCACGGACGTTTGGCTCGCCGCGGTTTGGCAGCGATGTTGCCTAAAGAAGATGCATTCCCGTACACCATTCGTGTTGTATCAGAAATTACTGAATCAAACGGTTCAAGCTCTATGGCCTCAGTATGTGGCGGTAGTTTGGCGTTGATGGATGCTGGTGTGCCAATGCGTGCGCCTGTTGCTGGTATTGCGATGGGCTTGGTTAAAGAAGGCAATCAATTTGCAGTTTTGACCGATATTCTTGGTGATGAAGATCACTTGGGTGATATGGACTTTAAAGTAGCGGGTACCTCTGAAGGTATTACTGCACTGCAAATGGACATTAAAATCCAAGGTATCAACGAGAAGATCATGGAAGTTGCTCTTGAGCAGGCTCAAAATGCGCGTTTGCACATTTTGGGTGAAATGAATCGCGTTATCAGTGAGTCACGCGAGACATTGTCTGACAATGCACCTTCAATGACTAGCTTCAAAATTGATCCTGATAAAATCCGTGAAGTTATTGGTAAAGGTGGTGCAACTATTCGTGGTATTACCGAGCAAACTGGTGCTTCTGTAGATTTGGATGACGATGGTTCAGTTAAGGTGTTTGGTACTGACGCTGCATCACGCGATGCTGCCGTAGAAATGATCATGGCGATCACTGCTGAAGCTGAAGTAGGTGCAACCTATAACGGTAAAGTAGCTCGCATCGTTGATTTTGGTGCCTTTGTAACTATTCTTCCTGGTAAAGATGGCCTGTTGCACATTTCACAAATTTCTCACGATCGTGTAGAAAACGTTGCTGATGTGTTAACTGAAGGTCAAGATATCGAAGTTAAAGTTCTTGATGTAGATGCGCGTGGCCGCATCAAATTAAGCGCTAAAGCTTTGATTGAAAAGCCTGTCCAAGAAGATGTTGAAGACGACACTGCAGAAGACGAAGCTGCTGAATAAGCATTAGTCTGTTGTTATCGCTAAGAGGTCCTAGTTATACTGGGGCCTCTTTTTTTTGTCTGGTGATTTTATGCGATATTTCTTGGTAATCCTTTGGTTCGTTGCATCGTTGGTAAAGTCTGACGAATTTAAAATTGAAACTGTCTCCGATCGACTGGTTTTACCTTGGTCGATTTCCCTTTTGAATGATGACCTTGCTCTGGTCACTGAAAAACAAGGCAAGGTAAAGTTAGTTTCTTTGCATGATGGTAGCTCACGAGAAATTATTGGGGCCCCGGCGGTGTTAGAAAAGGGTCAGGGAGGCTTGCTTGGTAGTGTGCTTCATCCAGATTTTAATACTAATCACTGGCTATATTTAAGTTTTGTTAAGCCTTTATCTGATGAAAAGTCTACTACTGCGGTGATGCGATTCAAATTAGTTGATGATGCATTAGTCGACGGGCAAGAGGTATTCAGTGCTGTGATCGATAGTGATGTCACGGGTCATTTTGGTTCTCGTATGGTGTTTGATAGTGAGGGTTTTTTGTTCGTGACGCTAGGAGACAGGCGCGATAGACCCAAGGTGCAATCACTTAACGCCCACAATGGTAAATTGATTCGCATCACAGACGACGGCGGGATCCCTGCCGATAATCCTTTCGTCCATGCCAACGATATCGCGAAACCGATCTATTCTCTAGGGCATCGAAATATTCAAGGGCTAGCGTTACGCGACAATGGTCAAATTTGGAATAGTGAGCATGGTCCTCGAGGCGGTGATGAGATTAACTTAATCGGTGCCGGCAAAAACTATGGCTGGCCAGTCATTACCTATGGTAAAGAATATGTCGGTGGCTCCATTGGTGAAGGGACAGAAAAAGAAGGTTTAGAACAGCCAAAGCACTATTATGTGCCATCGATTGCGACCTCGGATATGGTCTTTTACCGTGGTGAAGAGTTTGCAGAATGGCAGGGTCAGCTTTTATTAACATCTTTGGCTGGTATGCATCTTAATCGCCTGGTGTTGGAAGGTGATGACATTGTTGCTGAACATCGGCATTTAGAAGATTTAGAGGAGAGATTGCGAGATATCGCGTTGGATAGTCAGGGTCGGATACTGTTGATCACTGATAGCGGAAAGCTACTCCGTTTAAGCAAAGGGTTGTAATTTGCAAAGAATTTGTTTAGCCCTAATTTGCCTTATTACCATGGCTGTTGAGGCTTCTCCGCAGCGTGTGGTTTCGATCAATATTTGTGCTGATGAGTTATTGTTATTGCTCGGCAAACCAGAGCAGATTGTTTCGATATCATATTTATCAAAAGATGATCAGTACTCGCCATGGGCAGATAAGGCGGCAGACTTTCCTATAAATTATGCCGGTGCTGAAGAAATCATTAATCAACATCCTGACCTTGTGTTGGCAGGCGAATTTAG
>JALRIU010000146.1 GCA_023255355.1 Pseudomonadales bacterium
TATTTTAAACCCAGGCGAGCAGCTTGCGGTTTTTTGCTATGAAGGCGGACTAGAGAGTGTGCCAGTTGGTAGTGTTGCTAGAACATCTCAGACGGTCACGCTTAAAGCGGCTGTTGAAAGCCAATGCCTGTTGCTACGGGGAACTCCTATCAATGAAGCGATTGTCCACATGGGGCCATTTGTTATGAATACCCAACAGGAAATTCAACAAGCCATCGCTGACTATCGCGCAGGCCGCTTTGGTAGCATTAGCTAACTATGTTCTGACTTTCCACACGGTAGCCTATATACTATCCAATTTTTAAATGCCTAAGGTTTTATAATGGATGTTTCAACCGCAATTTTAAATCGTTACTCTGTGCGCGGATTTAAACCTGATCGTGTAGATCAAACGATTATAAATAAAATTTTTGAAACTGCTCGATGGGCGCCTTCAAACTGCAATATTCAATCTTGGCATGTCAATGTTGTGTCTGGTGAAGCAAAAGACAAACTTGCCGAAGCATTAATCGCGGATGTCATGTCCGGTAAAAAAGAGTATCCAGATTTTGTACCCGGCAACTCTCTTCTCACAGGCGCACACAAAGAAAGGCAGTATGAATGTGCCGCGCGCTACTATGCTACGATGGGGATTGAACGCTCAGATAAACGTGCACGCATGGAACTCTCTCTCAAAAACTGGGCATTCTTTGACGCACCGCATGTGGCCTTTATCTCAGTACCTAAGTATATGCGCGACGGACATTTTATGGATGTGGGAATCTACCTTCAAACATTGATGTTACTAATGGTTGAACATGGACTTGGCTCAGTTGCCCAAGGCGCTCTTAGTCTTTTTCCAGACCCTGCTAAAATGCACCTCGACATTCCTGAAGATCACGGCATCATTGTCGGCTTATCGTTTGGCTACCCAGAAGAGGGCGCACAGATAAACAAGGCGCGCATGGATAGAGACCCAATGGAAAGCCACGTCTTTTTTAGCGAATAAAACCTATTTACTGAGATGACGATACTCGCCTTGCCAATCCTCTGCTGGGGGTTGCTCGACAAATTCAGCGATCCGCTCAAGATAGATATCAAATATCTTTTGCGGATCGTCTTTTTGTAACGCCAAAAACATTTTTTGCGCGATTTGCCAATCTCTTTGCAGATAGTGCGCTTTTGCTTCTCTGTAAAGCGCTTCTTGATCTTGTAAAAGTGCACTTGCCTGCCCAGACTCTGCTAAAGGCACAAAGATACTAACAACCTGCTCCTTACCCTTTACTTGGATTCGATCAATCTCACGCCACAAAAACGCATCAGCCAAGGGCTTCTGAGTATCTTCTCCGACCAACAACTCAACACCGTAAAATTTAGTTAGCGACTCTACCCTTGAGGCAAGGTTAACCGCATCTCCTATCACAGTATAAGCGCGGCGTATTTCAGACCCCATGTCGCCGACATTGACGACGCCACTATTTATACCAATACCAACATAAGGTTCAGGCAGGCCTTCTAACGCCAAGTTTTTTCTTACATCATGCATAGTATCTGACACGGCCAAGGCAGTTTTTACTGCACGATAACGATGTTGATCATCAGGTAGCGGTGCACCCCAAAATGCCATCACCATATCGCCGACATATTTATCAATGGTGCCATTGTGATCAAAAATGGATTGCGTAACGGGTGTAAAGATCCGGCTTAGAAAACGTTTTAACTTAACAGCATCCAGAGCCTCTGAAATCGACGTAAAGCCTCGGATATCCATAAAAAAGATGGTCATATCACGGCTTTCACCCTCTAAATTGATGCTTTCAGGATCTTTCAGCATGGTCGAAACATGCTGCGGTGGAACATACTGATCAAATATCGCTTTAATCCTCTGCCGAGTAGCCGCTTCTGTTAGAAACCCCTGCGCCATACTAATCACCATAGTCCCAAGGACAAGAAGTATCTGTGAGGCAACGGGGAGCTCCATCATTTTATAAACCCAAAGATAATTATTAGCGATTAGCGCAGATGCGAGGGCAATACCACCAATCGACAATAACCAGAAGGGACTCAAGCGCGGGAATGCGAAGGAAAAAAGCACACCAAAAATCGACAAGATGACTAAACTTGCCCCTCGCTCCCAATCAGGGCGAAAGGGGATAGCACCTTGCAACATGCCATCGATAAGATTGGCATGTACTTCGACCCCTGGATAGACCTCGTCGAGAGGCGTGGCTCTAAGATCGTATAGTCCTGCCGCTGAAGTGCCAACTAAAACAATCGCGCCATCTAATAGGTTAATTGCCTCAGGATCACCATTCAATAAGTGAGTGACAGATACATACGGATAGCTCTTTTTGGGGCCGCGATAAGGCACCAATACATTCATCATAATATCCGTATTGATCCAGTTATCCGCAATTTTTATTGCACGAATAGCTGATAATTCTCCATATTTTTGAAGTTTCACTTCTGGCGCTTCATCGACGATCAAGTAACTTAACACCGCGGCAAAGGCCATCGATGGATACAGGTTTTCACCAATTTTAATCATTAGGGGCGAACGTCTAACAACGCCGTCACTGTCAGGGAAAGACGTTACATAACCCTCGCGCGAAGCGACGTCTTGGAACATTGCAAGATTCGTTGTCCATCCCTTTTCCTCAATCGCAATAAAATTTTGAAGATCCTGATCACTCAGAGACACCAACGGCTCTGGCAGACTATTTACCTTAAATTTCTCTATACCTTGGGTAAAATACCCGAGCACCGCATCACCCTGCGACATCGCTTCACTAAGGGCTTGATCACCATCGAAATTATCTCGATATGCATCAAGCTCACGTTGTAATTGTGGGTTGTCTATCGCACCTGCAAAGGCATCAATGATGTTTTCCTGAGCTTCTGAAAACACAATATCGTAACTAACAACCACGGCACCGGCATCAAACGCAGCACGCGTTAATTCAGCCAATTTATTGCGCGGCCAAGGCCAACGACCTTCTGCCATGATACTTTCGTCATCGATGTCTAAGATAACCACTCGGTGTACGCTATCGCTGCGTTGTAATGGCATTTCATTAAAGCGCAGATCATAGTAAATATAATCTAGGCGTTTCAGCCATTCGGGGGTTTGGGGATTAATGGCTTGGGAATACACCATATAAAAAGAAAATAACAGGCACAGCAACGTCGCAGCTTTGACGCTGGTGTTTTTTCTCACTGCTTCTGATAGATGCAAGAGCAGAGAGGCAAATAACGATTGGCTATTCATTAACAACCCTATTCGATGTCGACGTTGGCAAAATACCATTGCTGTAAGTATCTAGTCCCGTGCCTTGCGACGTGATATGGTATGGCAAAGTTTTGTCTCCAAGTGTCTTAGAAGAAGTATGGTAGACGATCCGAAAAGCCTCAAGAAAATAGGTTGTAAATGTTAAATCTAAATCCTGCCATTACCATTAGCTTTGCGATCTATATGCTCATCGTTTTTGCCATTGCTATCTACGCATGGCGCAAAACTCAAGATGCATCTGACTACTACCTAGGCGGCCGTAGTTTATCTCCAGCAGTTGCCGCCTTGAGTGCTGGGGCCTCTGACACGTCAGGTTGGGTATTATTAGGTCTTCCTGGATATGCCTATTTAGCGGGCTTAGAGGTTCTTTGGCTTTCACTAGGTTTGTGCGCCGGTATTGCCATAAACTGGTTATTCACGGCCAATAGGCTGCGTCGTTTTTCGCATGCGTTAAATGATTCAGTCACGCTACCGTCATATTTGAAAAGACGTTTTGCTGACCCATCTAATGTTTTGAGTAGCATGGCATCGCTTTTCATCGTGTTGTTTTTTCTGTTCTACGTCAGTTCAGGATTAATCGGCGGGGGCAAACTGTTTGAATCAGTCTTTGGTTTAGATTATTACTATGCCGTAATTTTCGGCGCCATCATTGTTATCGTCTATACTCTATTCGGTGGTTTTTTAGCTGTCTCCTGGACCGATGTATTCCAAGGGTTATTGATCACCCTTGCACTGATTGTTGTGCCGATCGTCGCGTTTGGACAACTTGATGAAAGCGTTTATGCCAGACTCGAACAGCACAATAGCAATATGCTAAATGGTTGGACTGATAGCGAAGGATCACCATTAAGCTGGATGACTATTGTTAGTCTACTTGGATGGGGCTTAGGATATTTTGGACAACCGCACATTCTAAGCCGATTCAAGGCCATCGCTAAGGTTGAAGATATCCCAAAAGCTGCAGCAATCGGCGTTGCTTGGTCTCTTGTGGTCTATGTCGCGGCAATCGCCGTCGGCATGCAGGGTGCAATAAGCATTGCTGAGCCACTCGCCGACCCAGAAAAGGTCTTTATTGTGTCAGTCGGCTTACTTTTTCATCCCCTTGTCGCTGGAATTCTTCTTGCAGCAATCTTAGCAGCCATTATGAGCACCATTGATTCACAGCTATTAGTCTGCTCTTCATCACTGGCTGAAGACCTATATCCCGTCGTTTCTAAACGCCAACTCAATAGTCAACAACGCTTATCTGTGGGCCGTTACGCGGTGGGTATTATTGCCATCATTGCCACGGTCATTGCTATGGATAGAGAGTCTAAAGTATTAGACGTTGTATCCTATGCTTGGGCGGGGTTAGGTGCGAGTTTAGGCCCAGCATTATTAATCAGTCTCTTTTGGCGTGACATGAGTAAAGCGGGCGCACTGGCTGGTGTCATCGTGGGTGGTGTTACCGTCATTATCTGGAAACAACTTAATGGCGGCATCTTTGATATGTTCGAACTGGTGCCCGGATTCATTCTATCGTGCACAGCCATATATATTGTGAGCCGCATAACACAGGCAAACAATCAAGCAGCTAAAGAAACCTTTGATCAGTTGGTTGATTGCTAGAATTTAGACTTTGCAAAAAAAGCAAAGGGTATGGCAAGCGGACCGAGTAGAATGGCCATAACAACCCAATAGACCGTATCTCCACGCCGTCTTTTAACGATGGCGTAGCAAGTAAACACACTGAACAAGGTTACAAGTGTCGCCGCGACCAAAAAATGCATCCTAGATTCCTATTCAAATTGTGCCAAAAGGTCTTTTATCTTGCGTTGCTCGGCGTTGTTCTCTAGACCTTGACGCCAACCCCACGCTGCACAAAGCATTACATAGACTGCACGATAAACCAAGAGCTTTGGCGCATATTCCGATTCAGCAAAATAGCTTTGCAACAATTTATTCTGCTGGTCTACATTTAGATTATTCGCCTCAACTAACGTCGCCAAATCAAAAACAACGTCGCCAAGCGCCGCATACTCCCAATCGATAATCAACGGGGCAGGGTTCGCTGCTGGCCAAAGAATATTATCCTTCACTAAATCGTGATGGCAAAGCCCGGCATGATATCCATATTGTTCAGAAATCTTGGCAAGCGCTGCTTCAAATCGTCTTCTAAGTTTAAGCCATTCAGCTTGCTTGCTCGAAGGGACAAGACGATCAATACGCTGAAGATAATCGATCTGAGGAACAATAATGTCGAGGCCGTGAAACGTTTTAAGAATAGTAACTATGGGCTCAATGTCTTGATCGTTAAGTTGACGTTTTGACGATTGAACATAACAGGTCATTTGGTAACCTAACGCCACATCCCAAACCACCAATGGCGGAGCAAACACGCCCTCAACATGCTGTAAAATAGTTAGCTCAGACTGGCGATCGATCCCTAATTCTGCAGCATCTGGTCGATTTAAGCGCAGCATATACGTCTGGCTCATATCTTTAACGAGTACGTTATTATTGGTCTTACCATCTAACTGGCGCGACACAACCTGAAGCTTGAACCCCTTTTTTTCTAGATCAGAGAGGGCAAGATCTAACTGGTGCTGGAAGGTTTGTAGGTTTTCACCCATTGAAAATATCCCAAGATTGCCAAACCGACATAAAACACAAATAACAACGCAGTGATCTGTAACCCTCTGTCTAGATAAAGATATATTGATACCGCGTCGATAACGATCCAGTACAACCAATTTTCTAAGATTTTATTGGCTACCATAAACGTTGCGATGACACTCGCCCAAGTGGTAAAGGAATCAAGATAGGGCAGTGCAGCAGTAGTATTAGCGTCTAACATGCCACCTGAAAAAAGACTCAACGCCAATACCAGTAGCATTGCTTTGATATGCTGAACCTTATCCCAACGCTTAACCCTTAAGCTTTGATCGTCTTTCTGCCAATGCCACCAACCATAAACAGCCATCACCATATAGAAAATATTGAGCGCGGCTTCCATAAATAAGCTGACATCCCAAAATATATAGGTATAAAGCGCTGTGCTGAAAAACGCAGCGAACCAACAACTCCGATGCTGTTTGATCGCTAACAATAAGTAAGCGACGGCCAGTAACATGGCGATAAACTCTGTTAACGAGCCTAGCTGAAAAAAACTTAATAGTTGATCAAGCATCGCTTGGGCTCAAGTCACCATTTATGAATTTACAAACAAAGATGGCCTTACCCCATTTTTCATAGGAATATTTCATTTCTTTGCTGTAGGCCGCCATAACCTCATCGAAATCACCAAAAACTTGAGTGCTCATCGTGTTACCGACAATACGTAAATTCGGGTACGCATTTAAACGCTCAATAAAATCTGCGATAGCAGGTATATAATCATCAGCAAGTGGGTACTTACTAATTTCTAAAGATAATTTCATTAAAACTCCCAATCGGCGCTGACACCGATGACACGCGGTTCTCCAAATTGAACATACTGGCCAACCTCGTAGCCTGTCCGAGGATCGTTACCAAAGCTACCAAAGCCACGTACATATACATCTTCGTTAGTTAGATTACGACCCCAAACTCTCACACTCCAGTCATCTAAGCGATATCCAAATTGAGCGTTGAAGAGCACATAGGCATCTGACATAGCATTGTGGCGATCTGAAAAATAGAAACGATCTTTGGCTTCTAGTGAAACCACACTAAACCAATTGCTCATAAAACTATAATCCAGTTGCAGATGAGCTTGGTATTTAGGCGCATGAGCTTGCTGCCTGCCACTCAAGTCTAATCCTTCCGGATCGGCCTGGGTGGCGGGAGCTAGATAACGATCAAATGTCGCATCTAAATAGGCCGCACTAAAATCAATCGCCAAGTTATCATTAGCGAGCCATTGCCACTCTAATTCTACGCCCTGATTTTTACCTTTGGCCGCGTTTTCAACATAATCGATAAACTCGGTACTACCGTCTGCACGTGCTAATACATAAGCACCTTTGACCTGCTGATCACTTCGGCGGGCATGGAATATAGTCAACTGACCACGCTGGGTTGCATCGATTGATTGCCACTTAAAGCCAACTTCGGTGTTATAAAGTATCTCCGTAGCGAAATCTCGCTCAGCTTCGGGCAATGTTCCATCGGTATTAACACCGCCAGGTTTATAGCCACGACTAAGGTTAATAAACCCTTGCCTATGTCCATTGATAGCCCATTGCAAGCCAATGTTGGCACCCCAAAGGTCTTCGTCGGTATTTATTTCAAGGCCGTCATTATCGATATAATCCGCCGACCAAGCCTCACGCCTAAATCCTAAACTAAGTGCAATATCAGCTTGCAAATCAATGTCTAATTGACCATATAAAGCGTGATGCGCGGTATCATATTGGCTAGTAAAGCCGCCCGCCAAATAGGTGTACTGTCGCAGCAAGCCTTGTTCACGTGAAAGATTGTAAAACCCGATAACCCAGTCGCTGCGCCCATTTAAAATGCGTCCATCCTCTGCCGAGAGCAGACGTAGATCAACTGATTGCGATGTATTATCACGCAAATAATTATCAAATGAGGAATATTCCCAGCCAGCAAAAGGCGTGTTTGCGGCTAACGTAGGATAGGCCCAGTCCTCATCATAGCCATACTCACTATCACTATCGGCATAGGCAAAGTCGCCTTCAAACACAACAGAACTGTTGAACGATGCACCAATGCTTAAAGAACTACCCAGTGACTCTTGGCGATCATGACCTGGCTCGTCTGATAGTGTGTTACGGGTATTATCTAGGGTAAAGGCGTCATAACCATTATCTATATCAGCACCAAATAGACGCCAATCTAAAGTAACAGCGTCAGATGGCTGATAGCGCACTTGAAAGCGTGCAGACAATTCATCGCGCCCATTAGTATTGTCTTTGTT
>JALRIU010000185.1 GCA_023255355.1 Pseudomonadales bacterium
AAATACCGCTTGCTGCATAGTTTGGTTGTGGATACGTATTGAACCCCCACCCAATTCAGTGCCGTTTAACACCATATCATAGGCCCTAGAAAGCGCAGTTTCTGGGTTTGCAAGCAACTCATCAGGCGAGCAAGAAGGAGCGGTAAATGGATGGTGTAGTGCTGTCAAACCACCCTCACCGTTCTCTTCAAACATGGGGAAGTCAACAACCCAAAGTGGCGCCCACTCGCAAGTATAAAGGTTCAAATCTGCACCCAACTTACAACGCAGAGCACCCAATGCCTCAGTTACAACCTTATGACTATCAGCACCAAAGAAAATAAGATCGCCATTTTCTGCACCTACACGCTCTAAAATAGCGGCACGTACGTCGTTAGGTAAGAACTTAACGATGGGCGACTGCAAACCATTTTCCAAGTCTGCTTTATCATTCACCTTGATGTAAGCGAGACCTTTGGCACCATAAATCGACACAAACTTAGTGTAATCGTCAATTTGTTTACGGCTTAATAGGTCGTTACCACCTGGCACTTTAAGCGCTGTAACGCGACCTTTAGGATCATTAGCTGGACCTGAGAATACCTTGAAGTCTACCCCAGTCATCAAATCTTTAACGTCGTCTAAAACTAATGGAATACGCAAATCTGGCTTATCAGAACCATACTTTGCAATCGCTTCTGAGAAAGGCATATGTGGAAAGTTACCCAAATCGATCGATAGCATTTCCTGGAACAATCCTTTGATCATGCGCTCGGTGATCGACATGATTTGGTCTTCGTTAATAAACGAAGTTTCAATATCGATTTGAGTGAATTCGGGCTGGCGATCCGCACGTAAGTCTTCATCGCGGAAACACTTAGCGATTTGGTAGTAGCGATCAAACCCAGAAACCATCAACAACTGTTTAAACAATTGCGGCGACTGCGGCAACGCAAAGAACTTACCATCGTGTGTTCGCGATGGTACCAAGTAGTCACGGGCACCTTCTGGCGTCGCACGAGTCAAAATTGGGGTCTCGATATCTAGGAAACCTTCGCCATCGAGAAAGTTGCGGATAGCCGTGGTTACTTTAGAGCGGAAACGTAAGTTGTGTTGCATTTCGTTGCGACGCAAATCGATGTAACGGTAGTGAAGACGAACTTCTTCACCCACACTAACGTGGCCATCTAATTGGAACGGTGGTGTTTCAGCGGTATTAAGAATATCCAGTGATGTACCGTAAACTTCAATCTCACCCGTCGCCATGTTCGGATTAACCGTAGCTGCTGAACGCGCACGGACTTTTCCAACCACCTTCAAGACGTACTCACTGCGAACTTTATCTGCGCGCGCAAAATCTTCAGCGCTATCAGGATCAAACACAACCTGCACAATACCGTCGCGATCACGCAGATCCAAGAAGATGACGCCACCGTGGTCGCGACGACGATCCACCCAGCCACATAGTGTTACTTCTTGATCGATATTGGCACTGGTCACAGCACCGCAATAAATACTTCTCATAGGTTTTCTCTATCCGAATTAAGCGTCGCCAGACGAACCACCGCCGGCGATATTTTTCTTTGAACCTGTTTTAAAATCCGTCTCATACCAGCCACCACCTTTTAAGCGGAAACCAGCTGCAGAGATAATTTTTTGAAGCTCAGACTTGCCACATTTTGGGCATTGCGTCAGAGGCTCGTCACTCATTTTTTGAATTGCCTCGTGGTTTTGACCACAGGCTTTACACTGATATTCATATATCGGCATTTACAATTTTCTCCAAAATCAATCGGGCAGGCTCGTCAGCCCAAATAGCGAGATTTCAAAAAGCGCAGGATTATAGCGCAAAAAGACCTAGTCAGGCTATTCGCCAAAGCGTAGATAAGGCATTTTTTACAAAATAAAAGGGGCTGGAGCTAAAAAGAGCTTATTTTTGGGGTAAGTCGCTTTATTGGCGGTCAATCCATCAACCCAAATGGAGTATTACTTAAATTGGAGAAACTCAAGAAAACAAACTATCAAATAGTAAAACCTTCACTGAGTCGCCCTTGGTAACGGTCGATCCTATTGGAATACGAGCTAAAGCATTACCCCAAGAAGCAGCCATTAATGCACCTGAACTTTGGTTGTCATAGGCTGACGCACGAAACTCACCCTCGTGCCGGATCAATTTTACGCGCAGATATTCTTCTCGAGATCCAGCGTGCGGCCAATCAAAATCTGCTGTCACAGATATTTCGAGTAGCGAATCATTTTGCAAACCGGCCAGTTTTATTAACAAAGGTCGCGCTACCAATAGCGCTGTTACAAACGATGAGCTTGGATTGCCGGGCAATCCCAAAAACGGAATATCTGCGATGGCACCAAAGGCAACCGGTTTGCCAGGCTTTATTGCCAAACGCCACATCGATAAATGGCCGAGTTCCTCAACGGCTGCTCGGACATGATCCTCTTCGCCAACTGAAACACCCCCACTACTAATAATCAAATCGCAAAGACGACTCGCATGAGAAAGCGCGGTTTTGACGGACTCCAGATCGTCTTCAACCGAGGCAAAGGTTTCAACTTCGCAACCCCAACCCTTCAGAAGACTAGCAAGCATGTATTGATTGGAATTATAAATTTGACCAGGACCAAGTGGATCACCCGGTTCAACGAGCTCATCACCAGTACATAACAGGGCAACGTTTGGTTTGGCAACAACCTCAACTTGCGCCACGCCTAAAGAGGCCAGCAAGCCAATATCTTGAGCTCTTAAACGCTGGCCAGCGGTGACAATACATTGACCGATATCGATATCATTTCCAGCAAGACGGATATTGTCGCCATGGCGAGGACAAATCAGTATTTTAACGCCACCTTCAACAACCTCGGTATTTTCTTGCATAACCACTGCATTCGCACCCGCAGGCACCTCAGCACCGGTAAATATCCGCGCCGCAGTGCCAGGCTGTAATGCTTGTGCAACTGCCCCAGCGGGGATGCGTTGCGAAACAGCAAGTACATCGCCATCAGCCATGCTCTCAACATCAAGTGCATACCCATCCATGGCGCTATTATCCATCGGTGGGACTTGCATAGTCGCGAAAAAATCATGGGCCATCACACGCCCAAGAGCATCGCTTAAACCAATCGTTTCGGTTTTGGAAATGGCTGAAATTTGCCCAAGAATATGATCGATTGCGTCGACTAAAGGCGTCAATGCCATTTAGTTACCCTTAGCTTTACGAAGCACACCGACAAAATTACAGGGCTTGTGACGACTATCAAATTGTTGCTGCAAAATACCTGTCCAAGCTAATCGACAGGCGCCCGTAGAACCGGGTACGCAGAAGATGACTGTATGGTTGGCAAGCCCTGCTAGAGCACGTGATTGAACGGTTGAAGTTCCAATATCATCGAATGACAGCTGTCTAAATAATTCGCCGAAACCCTCAATGTGCTTATCAAAAAGTGGCGCAAGTGCCTCCGGGGTTGAATCTCGACCACTAAAACCCGTGCCGCCTGTTGTAATCACCGCATCGATGGCAGGATCAGCGATCCATTGCGACACTATCGCCCGCAATTGATAAACATCATCAATAACAATCTGATGGGCGGCAATCCGATGACCAGCTTGCTTTAGAGATTCCACCAAATAATTACCCGAGGTATCGGTTTCTGGTGTGCGAGTATCCGACACCGTTAACACTGCAACATTTAAAAAATCCTGCTGATCACTCATGTTAGTAATCCTTGAGACTAAAGAATTGTTGAACATCTTTGGCTAAAGCAGAACGCCAAGGGCGCTGCTTAATACCAAAATCACCTAAGAGGCGCTCGCAACTCAGCGAGGCACCCACCATAAAAGAATCTCGTTTAGCGCGAAGAATTTTGGCTTTGCTTTCAGTGTATGATCCGAACTGACGAAGCATATCATTCAGAGCAATACCAAATTCATAGGGCGAAGCTTTCATACCAGAACAATAGTGGTAAAGCCCACGACCTGGGGCGCCAAATCTCACCTGCTCGGCAATAGCGACGATAACTCGCGCCACATCTTCTGCACAGGTGAAAGAAACCTGATAGTCATCACGCAGGCGCATTGTCCCCCCGTCTTTTATGAGGGTATTTAGTTTTTTAAACAGCGCTCCTTCATTACCAAAAAGATTACACACCCGTAAAACAATGCCGTAATCCCCCATAGAGAGAACACGCTGCTCAGCGGTCATAAGATATTCACCCAAGGGACTTGAGGGATTGTACTCAGCGTCTTCAGCAAAATAACTTTCACGATCATTCGGCAGCACTTGTGATAACGAGGCATGCAACATCACCCGTTTGGTATCAAAGCAAAACTGGGCAATTTTTCTAAACACACTGCGTGACAATGCACTCACTGTACCTGTTGAATAAAATTCATCGAGATGCATGGTATTTACAACAAACTTACATTGCACTTGTTCAATTAATTGGGCGTATGTTGCCCAATCTTTGTGAACCGGTCCCGTATCGATCACCACTGGCTCCCAGCCACGCTGCCGAAGTTGCCTCACGACCGACAAACCGAGCATTGTTTCCGCACCTAAAACCGCAATTTTCACAAAATTAGCATCCAATTAACAAAGGCAATAGCCTAGCATTTTTTTTTACGCCACAAAACAAAAAACCCCGCAATTGCGGGGCTTTATGTCACATCATCGACATGCTACTAAAATGGAATGTCGTCATCAAAATCATCAAAACCACCGCCTTGTGGGGCTTGGTAGCCGCCTTGATTTTGAGGTGCCTGCTGATAATTCTGTTGTGGCGCAGATTGTTGCTGAGAATAAGCTGCTTGAGCTGGTGCAGGTTGCTGCTGATAGTTACCGCCACCCATGTTGCCGCCGCCCATGCCGTCGCCACGCGAATCAAGCATTTGCATTTCGTTAGCAACGATCTCTGTGGTGTAACGATCTTGGCCGCTCTGATCTTGCCACTTACGAGTACGCAACGATCCCTCAACATACACTTTTGAACCTTTGCGAAGGTATTCGCCAGCAATCTCTGCTAAGCGATTAAAAAATACAACACGGTGCCACTCAGTACGTTCTTGGGGTTGACCTGTTTGCTTATCGCGCCATGTTTCAGACGTCGCAATTGAAATATTTGTTACAGCACTGCCTGATGGCATTGCTTTAGTTTCGGGATCTTGTCCAACGTTGCCAACCAAAATCACCTTGTTAATACCGCGGGCCATGTCTTTTCCTCTTTTTTATCCGGCGTTTAAAGCACAGTGTCGCACAGATCACTCTGCGACAAAAGTGCCCTTTCGTTCAGTTTTTTATTAGACCAAATTCTCGATAGCAACTTCAGCATCGACATCGGCATCGTAGTCAACATTGCTCATGCAGAAACCAAATAGACGCAAGAATTCTTCTTTATATCCTTTAAAGTCTGTCACGTCGTAAACGTTTTCTGAAGTGACATCCGCCCAGGCTTGCTCAACAGCATCTTGCACTTCTTTACGCAGTTCAAGTTGATCGCGACGCAAGCGATTTGCCTCATCAGTGGATGGATTGTCTGCACATAACAAATCGAACAATCCCCGCACTTGCTCAATACAGCCCTCGTGACTGCCATCAGCTTTCATAATCTTGAATAACAATGAAAGGTAGAGAGGCATAATTGGAATAGCAGAACTTGCTTGGGTAACGACAGCTTTTAATACCGACACATAGGCCTTGCCATTGATATCAGCCAAGACGTTATTAATTTCAACGCTGCGAGTATCGAGATCCTTCTTCGCTGCGCCAATAGTACCGTGCCAATAAATATCCCATGTAAGTCGATCGCCCAGGTAGGTATAGGCAGTCGTCACACAGCCGTCAGCTAGAACCCCAGCTTCTTTCATGGCGGTCATCCACATCAACCAGTCTTCACCACCCATGACTGCTACGGTGTTATCAATATCTTCTTGAGTGGCAGGTTCAAGGGTGACTTCTTCAATAACTTCTTTATCGGTGTTGATACCTCGCTGAGTCACCGCTTTACCAATCGGCTTAAGGGTCGACGAATGCATCACACCCGTCACAGGATGCACGCGGCGAGGTGAAGCCAAGCTGTAAACAACCATGTCAACTTGACCTAAGTCCTGTTTAATCAGCTCAATGGTTTTAGCTTTAATTTCATCAGAGAACGCGTCACCATTAATGCTTTTAGCATAAAGACCTTCCTCGGCAGCCACTTTTTGAAAGGCCGCAGAATTGTACCAACCGGCACTGGCTGTTCGCTTACCTGCGGCTTCTTTTTCAAAGAAAATACCAATCGTTGCAGCCCCAGAACCAAACGCTGCACTAATACGCGAGGCCAAGCCGTAACCAGTAGATGCGCCGATTACCAATACTTTTTTAGGCCCATTAGCGACAGGACCTTGATCTTTAACATAAGCAATTTGTTGGCGAACATTGGCTTCGCACCCGACCGGGTGTGAGGTGGTACACATGAAGCCACGCACTTTCGGATGAATAACCATTCGACATTTCCTTAAACCGAAAGCATAAACCAATCATTATAATGATACGGTGCATTGAATCCACCACTTTATCACTGCATCAACA
>JALRIU010000190.1 GCA_023255355.1 Pseudomonadales bacterium
TTCGAAAGGTATGAAATTAATATCCCGAAGACAATTTGAAACTGATACATCGCCACCAGTCGTCCCCGCTTTATCGCTGGCGAAATTTCTGAAATATAAGCTGGTACAACCACAGAAGACATGCCCACACCCACGCCACCAATAAAGCGCATCACGGAGAAAAGATAAGGATCGTCAGAAAACGCTGAGCCTAAGGCAGATAACAAGTAAAGTATACCGATACCAAACAAGCTGGGTTTGCGACCAAACCTATCTGCAGGTTTATTCCCTAAAAGTGCGCCAACGACCGTCCCCCATAAAGCTGACGACATAACAAAGCCGCCATGCACAAGATCGCTGGTTTGCCATAATTTCTGCAACGGTTGGTCTGCACCCGAAATTACCGCCACATCAAAACCAAATAAAAAACCACCGACGGCCACTGTCATGGCCCAAATGTATGTAGGAGTCATAAAAGTTCTCATTATTTTTAATCTGCAGTGTAACAGTCTGTAACGACGCTTAGCTAGACTGAAGCAGGGTAAAAAGCGCATAATTCGCGCTCTCTCAAAAGGTTTTTTATTATGCTTTCCTATCGTCATAGTTTCCACGCCGGCAATCATGCCGACGTTCTCAAGCACATTACGCTAAGCCTGTTACTTGAAGCGATGAATGGCAAGGATAAACCCTACGTCTATATTGATAGTCATTCTGGTGCCGGGTGTTATTCACTCCGCTCAGAGCATGCTAAAAAAACTGGGGAATTTGAAACTGGGATTAGCCGAATTTGGCAGGCAAACAATCCTCCCGCCGAGCTAGACGCGTATTTACATGTCATTAAACAATACAACCGTGATGGACAATTAAATTACTATCCTGGCAGTCCACTTTTTGCCAAAACAATGATGCGTCCCCATGACCATATTATTCTCAATGAAATCCATCCCACAGATAGTCCATTGTTAAAACGCGAATTTAACAAAGATAGTCGCGCCCATTTAAACCAAATCGATGGCTTTCACCTTTGCAGGGAAAAACTGCCACCACAGCCGCGCCGAGGGCTTCTTCTCATGGACCCTTCCTACGAGATGCCCAATGAGTACGATCAAGTTTGTGAAGCGATCAAAAATGCCCAACGACGCTGGGAAACAGGCACCTTTGCACTGTGGTACCCGGTCGTGGATCGCAACAAAAACGATTGGCTAGAGCGAAAAATAAAGCAATTAGTTCAACGCCCAACGTTATTGGTCGAAATGGCAGTAGCAGAAGATAGTCAGGGTTATGGCATGACTGCCTCCGGAATGATAATCATCAATCCACCATGGAAACTTTTTGAACAGCTAGAGAGCCTATTGCCTTGGCTTTGTAACACCATTCAAGTTGAAAATAACGCCAAACAACGCCTGGAATGGCTTCGCAAAGAAACATAATCACTGCTATGATTAGTTCATATTAAGGAGCTCATATCTATGAAGTCTCGGGTCTTATTATTTCTCATATTGAGTACCTCAATCGTGGCATGTGGTGGCGGCTCATCTTCACAGAACAAGCCTGCCCCCCCGCTTCCGCCAGATCCGGCTCCCCCAAAAGAGCTTTTAATAAGCACAACCGTAGACAGTAATTTCGTGGCGGCCTTTGCACAAGCAATGCAATCGGCTAATACTGCTCAACGTCTGCGAACTACCGATGCCATATTAGCTTCAGATAGCTCCTCGAGCGCAGAGGCAAGCACTAGCAATAGTTTTACTACAACCTACACACAAGAAACCAGTGTTGACGAACACGACATCGTCAAATATGACGGTCAATATCTTTACATCGCGCCATCAAATCAGAACAGCGGCTGTTGCTATGTTGTAGAAGATGGTATCGCCAACGCTTCTGCAGATGTAGCAATGTTCGCCCCCATACCCGAGAGTGATAGCGAAAGAACTATTAGAATCGTAGCCACTGACTCTGACAACGCCACCGTATCTGAGCTAAGCCAGCTAAAAGTGCCAGATGATCTTTACGTTGAAGGCTTGTACCATAACGCTGAACGCCTAACGAGTATCGCCACATCAGCCTGGTATGGCACCTTTGGTGATACGATGATGCGGGTTGAACCTTGGGCCAATCAATATACCCAAATCGATATTTTTGATACGGCAGACATCATTTCGCCAGCTTCAGTGGGAAGCATTGGCATTGAAGGAAGCTTAATCAATACAAGGCGAACAGCTAAAGGTATCCATGTCGTAACGCGTCATAGCCCAGTCATTGAGGACTATGTTTATTATCCTGCGGATGATGCAGAAAAAACTCGTAACGAAGAAATCATTAAAACTCTTACAAGTAAGGATTTAATTGCCAAAATTAAGCTAAATGGTGAATTCGTGGCGAGCACCAATCTTGAGAATTGTTATTTTAGTAATACCAATAGCCCTGACTTTATTGATTTCAATGAATACCCCACTATTACCACGGTAACTACTATCGACCCGCAGGATGCATCCATCGTCGATAGTTTTTGTTTAATGTCATATAGCGACGGTATTTATATCGCCGAGGATGATATTGTTTTTACCCAAAACTATTACACCGATGAACAAAATAACGGGCTGTTTATTCACCAATTTTCCTTAAGTGCCAACAACCATTATGAAGGTTCTGCTAGGACCGATGGCAGACTCTATCTGGGCGGCAATCAAGACTTCAGAATTAGTCGTTATAAAGACACCTTACGACTGGTCACGTCACAATGGATGAAAGACCCTGAAGATAACATCGATCACACACTGCATATTTTTGATAGCAATGCCTCAGACGGTAAACTCTCTAAAATTGCCACCTTGCCAAATAAAGATCGGCCCGAAGAAATAGGCAAACCGAACGAAGATCTTTATGGCGTCAGATTTATGGGTGATAAAGCCTATCTTGTCACCTTTGAGCGGACAGATCCCCTCTATGTGATCGATCTTACCAACAGCCAAGATCCAAAAATCGCAGGAGATCTTGAAATACCAGGCTTTTCAAACTTCTTACACCCAGTGAATGAGAGTTTATTGTTAGGCTTAGGAGTGGACGCTAATCGTCACGTCAAACTTGCACTCTTCGACATCAGTGACATGAGCAATCCGATATTAAGAAGTGAGTTTTTGGTCGCCCCCGATCTTAGTTGGCCATATTCTGAGGCTGAATACGATCGACATGCCTTTACATATCAGAGTAATAGCTCACAAGATCGTTTTACAATTCCTGTAAGTGGTTGGGATGAAGCGGGGCAATATCAACGCCAGCAACTCCATCTTTTTGATCTTATGAACAAAACGGATGCGTCAACGGCGAGCATAAATAGCAACGGATTTATTGAAGTAAATAACTTACCTGACGGCGAATACCCCGATTATAGAAATCGAGCCATCATTCATAATGACGCAGTTTTTTATATTAATGGCAGCAAAGTATTTTCAGCCCAGTGGAACAACCCATCGATGCAGGTTGGCCCACAGTAAACGGCAAACCTCAGCAGCAAATTATTCGCTAACCAAGGCCTGCTCAATGGAGATGCGCTGTGTTGGATACGCGATATCTGCGCCATGCGCTTCAATTAATGCATAGACCTTTAACAAGACGTCTTGTTTGATGGAATGATACTCAGTCCAAACCGTCGTTTTGGTGAAACAATAGATAAAGAAATCCAGCGATGAAGCACCAAAGGCATTGAAGTTGACCATCAAGGTACGATTATTATCGATGTCTTTATGCTCAACAAGCATGGTTTTGACGTCATTAATAATCTTTTCCACAACCGCTGCATCGTCATAGCGAACCCCAATTGTTTCATAAATTCTGCGGTTCAACATGCGAGAAGGATTTTCTACTGAAATTTTTGTAAATGTAGAATTCGGAACATACAAAGGACGCATGTCAAAGGTCCTAATACGTGTCACACGCCACCCAATGTGCTCAACAGTTCCTTCGATATCTTTGTCTGGAGATCGAATCCAATCCCCTACTGAAAATGGTCTATCTAGATGGATCATCAACGCACCAAAGAAATTCGAAAGCAGATCCTGAGCAGCAAAACCGACAGCAATACCACCAACGCCACCAAAGGCTAACACACCAGAAACACTATAACCGAGACTTTGCATAATGATTAACGCCCCGGTAATGATAACTGCGACACGCAATAGCTTTGCCACTGCTGCAACCGTGCTCTCATCTACGCCTGCTTCAGCCTGATCGCGAAGAGCCACTTTGTGGCAATATAACAATTCAAACGCACCAATCAACCTGACAATCGCCCACGCCAACAGAGCGATCACACCTACCTGCTCGAAAGCCGTAGAAAAATCAAAAATCGGAATTTCATTATTTTGGTTTATTAGGTCTATCGCCATCGAGAGACCATATAACCAGACAAAGTAGAGTAATGGTGAGCGTAGCGCTTCGACAAAGGCGTCATCAAATTGCGACGACGTTGCCTGGGCCGTTCTCAACAACAACCTAAGCAAACGCTTTGCAAAAAAATGCACCACAGCAGTAATAAAGACAACTATAAAAACTTGACCACTGGTGGTTTCTAGCAATTGACTTGCTTGATTTAGCAATTCTTGCATTAGTTTACATTCCTCTTCCAAGTGATTGATGTATAAAGAATGCCTATTTTAAGGCCTTTTAACAAGCCAATTTTTTGCTAGACAAGACCTAAAACTAAGCCTATAAAAGTGATAAGACGGAGGTTTACTATGAGTAATTTAGCGCCGAAAGTTGGAAAATGGTACCACGATGAAGAACAAGATATAAACTTCAAGGTTGTTGCCATTGACCATAGTTTTATTGAAGTTCAACACGAGGATGGTGACATTGAAGAGTACGACCCTGAAAGTTGGCGAGAGCTCTATTTAACGCGCGTTGAAGCTCCTGATGATTGGCGTCATTCGCTTGGCCTTTCGTATGAAGACATGCACAGTAATGACGAGGTCATGCACCCCGATGACTTCCAACAGAGCCTTGATGGGATCGAACCCGATATAGAAATTGATATTAGTGACAATTAGCCCAATGGATGGCAATTCTCAAATTATTTACAAAAGATTCTCAACGGTCTCTTTTAGCACACTAATGTTGATAGGTTTTTGAATGGTCGCTTGGACAATCATATCTGCCTGTTCTAGATAGTCTGCATCCGAAGATATCATAATGACTGGAATATCTTCATGCTCTCTAAGAAGCATGAAAGCGGTTTCCATGCCCTCTTGGCCATCCATAAAAATATCTAAGATTACCAAGTCGACACCCTCTTGTTTTATCGTTTTAATGACCTTACTACCCTCGACTAACTCGATAACTCGGTAGCCATTAGCTTCAAGACCCGCACGACAAACTCTGCGAATAATGGCGTCATCATCAACGACTAAAATTGTTTTACTCATCTAATACCCATAATAATATTTAACGACTTAAGCGTGTTCCTTAAGTGAGTATGGTGCCTTTTCGATTTCTGTCACTGCAACATCCAAATAAACAGCTTGATATTGAATGCAAAATGACTTTTGCAAAGAATAGTGACAAGCCCAAATTACCTGTATATAATCCCATTACTGTATATAAACACAGATAGGTATCCAGCATGCAAAAACTCACCGCACGTCAACAGGAAATCCTAGATCTGATACGTCGTTATATCGATGAAACAGGTTATCCACCCACCCGTGCAGATATCGCCAATGAGCTCGGTTTCAAATCAGCGAATGCTGCCGAAGAGCACCTCAAGGCACTTGCCCGTAAAGGCGCAATTGAAATGATCGCCGGAGCATCTCGCGGCATTCGCATTCCTGATATGCAACAGGATACCGGTTTACCGATCATCGGTCGCGTGGCTGCTGGCAGCCCAATTCTTGCTGAACAACATATCGAAGATCGTGCCAGCATTCCACAAAGCTTTTTTAGCCCTGCTGCAGATTACCTGTTACGAGTGGT
>JALRIU010000084.1 GCA_023255355.1 Pseudomonadales bacterium
AACACTGGGCTTGCCGGTGAGTGTATCCACGAAATGGGTACTGCGCGTATGGGTCGCGATCCTAATACCTCAGTGTTAAACGGATACAACCAGGCGCATGATATCCCTAACCTTTTCGTGACAGATGGTGCGGCAATGACTTCGTCAAATTGCGTTAACCCATCTCTGACCTTTATGGCCTTGACAGCACGTGCTGTTGATTACGCAGTAAAGCAATTAGCTGAAGGGTATATTTGACGGTCGCTCTAGTGGCTAGTTACTAGTCTCTAGCCACTTGTTTCATTGCAAAACGTAAATACGTTTTTTGATCATATACTTATCGGGCTATGAGTTTAGCTACGTCTTTGACAAAACTGCTGTACACGATAAAAAGCTATTCGCATGGCGCTCATTAAGTCATTGTTGCCAGCCAAATCGTTAAACAATAATCGCTCATTACAAAATGCTGTGACAGGTTCTGTTGCTTCGCAGATCGTTTTGACACTTTTGGGGTCTGCTAATTGGTCTTCATAAGGGTAGGGGATTTGCCCCTTGTTGACCCGCAACAAAAACTCTAGGAAAAACGCCGGTAGCATCGCCACAGCCGCAATGCTTTCACCGCGCCCAAGGCGTTGGCGAATGGTGGGCAAAATAAAGCCAGGTAGCTTTGAATAGCCATCCATGGAGACGCGGCCGTTGGTGTCGAGAATATCAGGATTGGCGAAGCGATCAAGTACGACGTCGCGATACTCTTTCAGATTTAATGGGCAGGGCGTTAAGACTGGGATCACATCGTCGCTGACATAGTCGTAGGCAAATTGGCGAATTTCGGGGTCGAGTGTACCTTCATGGATAAAGGAAAAACCGGCCAAGGTTCCCGCCCAAGCAATACAGCTATGGGTGGCGTTTAACAAACGAATTTTCGCTTCTTCGTAAGGGGTGACGTCTTGTACCAGCTCGGCGCCAACGTTTTCCCAAGCGGGGCGTCCAGCAATAAAATTGTCTTCAATCACCCATTGGATAAATGACTCTGCCATCAAGGCTGCATTGTCTTGCATTCCCGTTGCAGCTAACACACGCTCTGCTACTGCGGCAGTGGGGCGCGGTGTGATACGATCTACCATGGCGTTCGGTGAGGTCGTGTTTTGTTTAACCCAACTCAATAAATCCAATTGCTTGGACTGCTCTAAAAACTGTACGAAACCCTTCATAAAGCGGCGGCCATTGTGGCGCAAGTTGTCACAGTTCATTAAGGTTAATGGACCGCCGTTGGCAGCTTGGCGCGCGCTTAATAAACGGCTTAACCCACCATAAATGGTACAGCATGTGTCTCCGTTTAAGTCACTAACAAGGTCGGCATAGCTGTGATCGAGTTGATCCTGCGCATCAAGGTAATAACCTGCTTCGGTAACGGTGAATGAAATGATTTTCGTATTGGCATCAGCCGCGATAGCAGTCAAACCACTTAAGTCTTTATCCCAGCTAACGACCTGTTGGATCGAGTCAATTCGTTTGTAGGCGCGTTCGCCCTGGGGGGTGACGGTTTCTAAAGTGTAGCTACAGTTTTGGCCTTGTAACGCTTCAATCAGTGCCTCGCCATCTGGGCGAAGATTACCACCTGCGAGTTGCCAAGCATGGTCACCTGCGTCATGCAGCCATTGTAAATATAGTGCCTGATGGGCGCGGTGGAAGGATCCTAAACCGAGGTGGAGTATGGTGTTCATAGGGCTCCTTTAGCGAATGACCAGACCTTGGTCATCAAAATAATGAAGTTTTGGAGTATCCCATTGTAAACCGACTTTTTGGCCTGGTTTTAGTTGGCTACGTTGGTGTTGTCGGACAATGATTTGTTGCGATTGGTCATTAATATTAATGTGAGTAAGAGTTTCATTGCCAAGTGCTTCTACCATTTCGATTTCACCCGTCAGTTGAGCTTGATCTGGTGCGATAAGTTTAAAATGCTCAGGGCGAATGCCAACTTCCGTTGTATGGTATGGTGCGTCTCTAAATAATGTCGATGGTAGAATATTCATAGAGGGCATGCCGATAAATTGCGCTACAAATTTATTAGCAGGATAGTCATACAATTCCATTGGTGTGCCCACTTGTTCAATTACCCCTGCTTGCATTACTACGACTCGGTCTGCGAGTGTCATTGCTTCTACCTGGTCATGGGTAACATAAATACTGGTTGCCTCTAGTTCACGGTGAAGGTGGGCAATTTCGACTCTTGTCTGGCCACGCAGGGCAGCATCAAGATTGGAGAGCGGTTCATCAAACAAAAACACTTTTGGGGAGCGGACAATGGCTCGCCCGATAGCAACTCGTTGACGTTGACCGCCAGAGAGTTCCTTGGGCGTTCTATCTAGATATTGCGTAAGGTCGAGTTTTTCTGCTGCATCATTGACCTTTTGTTTAATGACTGCAGAGGATTCTTTTGCTAGCTTCAACGCAAATGACATATTTTCTGTCACAGTCATATGCGGGTAAAGGGCATAACTTTGAAAAACCATGGCAAGATCACGTTTGGAGGGGTGAGTTTGGGAAATATCTTTGCCGTCGAGATGCAGACTTCCTTTATCAATCTCTTCAAGTCCTGCGATCATTCTCAGCAAGGTGGATTTACCACAACCGGATGGCCCAACAAAGACAATAAATTCGCCTTTTTCAATGGCAAGGTCTATGCCTTTAATGGCATGCACGTTACCGTAGTATTTTTCGACCTTGTTTAAATGCAAAAATGCCATGCAATCTCCGTTTATTTCACTGCGCCAAAGGTCATGCCTTGGACGAGTTGTTTTTGGCTAAACCAACCAAATACCACTATGGGGCCGATCGCCATAAGCGATGCTGCAGATAATTTAGCCCAAAATAATCCTTCTGGGCTCGAATAGGATGCGATCATGGTAGCGAGAGTGCCTGCATTGGCAGAACCTAAGTTTAACGCCCAGAATGCTTCATTCCACGCCATAACAAAGCAAAGCAAACCGGTAGATGCAATACCTCCCATGCCTATTGGTAATAGTACATGGCGGAATTCCTCCCACAGGCCTGCGCCATCAATTCTAGCGGCTTCTATAATTTCAAAGGGAATATCTTTGAAGTAGGAATAAAGCATCCATACCATGATAGGTAAGTTCATTAATGTAAATATTATGGTCAGTGCGCCGAGTGTATCGAGCATGCCAAACGATTGGAAAATGACATAAATGGGAATGAGTGCACCCACTGCAGGCATCATTTTTGTGGAGAGCATCCACATTAAAATATCTTTGGTTCGTCGGGTGGGGGCAAACGCCATACTATACGCAGCAGGCACAGCCATTAATAAACCAAGTAATGTTGAGGCTGAGCTTGTGATAATCGAGTTTATTGCATAGTTTGCATAGTCACTGCGATCCTGCACCTCCGAAAAGTTTTCAAACGTAGGTGTAAAGCTCCAAATCGAGGGAACGGCAATCGCTTGTAATTCGGTCTTAAAAGCAGTGATGATCAAAAATAATAATGGAAAAAATAACAGCAATGCTATTAGCCAAGCGAACAATGTGCGAAGGATGTTGGAATAGGAGATACGTTTAGCCATATTAATTCTCTAGGTTTTTCCCAATCATGCGGATCAAGAAAATGGCAACAACATTAGCTAGTATGATCGCAAAGAGAGCGCCAGCTGACGCTACGCCAACATCAAAATTAAGAAGAGCTTCAGTAAAAATTAAAAAGGCAAGGTTGGTGCTTTGGCTGCCTGGGACGCCACTGGTAGTCG
>JALRIU010000098.1 GCA_023255355.1 Pseudomonadales bacterium
CGTCCGTTCGTATTCGAACCAAACGATCCTATTACAAGAAACGGATTGTTGTCAGTTGTTAATAGTTTATTAAACGACTGGTCAATGTTTCCTTCTCGCTCGGGCGGCCTTCACGCTTGAAGAAGCCACCAGGAATTTTACCCACAGCGTAGGCGCGTTCCATATAGTGAACTGAGAGAGGGAAAAAGTCCTGACCTGGTGATGCGCTCTTTGCACCTACCACGGTACACAAGACAGCAGTGTCATCCATGCTAACTAGCACAGCGCCTGTTGCCTGGCGTGCAATTCGTCCCGTTTCCAGTGTTACGGTTTGATTACCGTATTGAAAAGTTTTGATTACCGGTTTCACGGGGTTTCCTCCAAAAAAATGAAGCCCGGCAATTAATGCCGGGCTTTTAATACCTTAGCGACGTAGACCTAAACGCTTGATCAGATCAGTGTAACGCTGGGTGTTTTTGCCCTTCAGGTAGTCCAACAACTTGCGACGTTGGTTAACCATTCGGATCAGACCACGACGTGAGTGATGGTCATGATTATTAGCTTTGAAGTGACCTTGCAATTTATTGATGTTGTGAGTCAATAACGCAACTTGTACTTCTGGTGAACCAGTGTCACCTTCAGCTAATTGATACTCTTGTACGATGCTTGCTTTTTCTGCAGCTGATAATGCCATAACATTTCTCCAAATATGCCAAGTAAGATACTCTTACCGTTAAAAAATGGCCTGCCCGTGCATATTTACAGACAGGTCTATTTACCAAATTCCGCGCTTACGACCCGATTGCCAATAAGGGCGGCGCAAAATTATAACCGTTTTTACATAAAACTGCACAAGTTATTGAAAAATAATTACTACTCATCCCAAAAACAATCAGATGTGGACTAACTATCATAAAAAAGCCCCATCTTTTGGATGAGGCCTTTTAGAAAATATTACTGAGCAGATCTATTTATTAAGCTAAGTTAGCGTTAGCAAACTCCCAGTTAACTAGAGCCCAAAAGCCATTTAAGTAATCAGGGCGCACATTACGGTAATCGATATAGTAGGCGTGCTCCCAAAGATCAACGGTGATAATCGCTTTTTGACCATTCGTCATAGGTGTTGCTGCATTGCTAGTATTCACAATCTCAAGTGATCCATCACTGTTTTGAACTAGCCAAGTCCAGCTTGAACCAAAATTATTGACAGCTTTATCATTAAACTCCGCCTGGAATGCCTCGAAAGAACCCCATTTGCGGTTGATAGCTTCTGCCACAGCACCGGTGGGTGCGCCACCGCCATTGGGAGACAAACAATGCCAGTAGAAAGTGTGATTCCAAACTTGAGCTGCGTTGTTAAAAACACCCCCAGCAGGTGCAGACATAATAATTTCTTCTAAGCTTTTACCTTCATATTCAGTACCAGGAACAAGACCATTCAATTTAACAACATAGGTATTGTGGTGCTTACCATGATGATAATCTAAGGTCTCAGCAGAAATATGTGGTTCAAGGGCATCTTTAGCGAAAGGAAGTGCTGGAAGTTCAAAACTCATAGTGTTCTCCATAGATAGTGTATTGGCCTCAAACGAGGCGGATGAACTGGAACCGCTGATATTGGGACAAACACCCGAATTACAAGTTAAACGCTAAAAATAATTCCAAAATGCCAATAAAACGCGAATTGATATTGAATTTATTCACGGAGGTTTTAGCATAGGGATAACCATAAGAGGATATCCATGAATACATTACTTAAAGCCATCCATTCTATCGTTGGTGACTCAGGTCTTATTGCTGATGAGCGCGTTGCCCAAAGACCCAATGAAAATCTTGGACAAGGCAGCTGCCCTGCCATAGCCATTGTCAGACCGTCAAACACCGAAGAAGTATCACAAGTACTTAAGCTATGTAATGATGCAGGCCAAGTTGTCGTACCTCAAGCAGGACTGACAGGCCTTGCCAATAACACAAGATGTGAAGGTGGCGAAATTATCTTAAGCCTAGAACGCATGAATAAAATTGAGGCTATAGATATATTGGGGGCAACCGTCACCGTAGAAGCTGGCGTCGTGGTTGAAAACTTGCAACGCGCTGCTGAAGAGCACAACCTGCTTTTTGCTGTCGACTGGGGCGCACGAGGATCAGCCCAAGTTGGCGGCATGCTCGGAACTAACGCAGGTGGAAACAAGGTCATAAGATACGGTATGGCGCGCGATCAGGTTTTAGGTCTTGAGGTAGTGCTGGCCAATGGTGACGTTCTCAGCAACATGAATGAAACGCTTAAAAACAATACCGGCTATGATTTAAAACATCTGTTTATCGGGTCAGAAGGAACATTGGGTATTATCACCCGTGCGGTACTTAGACTTCGACCAGCAGCACCAGCTAGACAAACCGCTATGGTCGCCTGCCCTACCTTTCAAGCAACGCTTGAGTTACTGGGGGCTCTCAACCAAAAACTCGAAGGTAAACTCTCAGCCTTCGAAGTGATGTGGGCTAATTTCTACCGTCTGTTGGTTGTAGATCAAAAAAAACACCCTGCGTATTTGTCTCCTGAGTATGATTTTTACGTCTTGATTCAATCTGAATGTGTCGACAGTGAACGAGGCAGAGAACAGTTTTTAGAAGTTCTTGAGGGATGCATGGAAGACGGTATCGTGGTGGATGCAATTATCGCCGAAAATAGCCAAAAAACAGAGCAACTATGGGCGCTTCGAGACGATATAGATACCCTTGCCCGGGCTATGCACCCAGTGGTGCCTTATGATGTTAGCCTGCCATTGCGCTATATGGACGAATACACTAGCGAAGCTGAAATACAAGTCAGAGCCATCCTGCCAGATGCTGATTTTGTTACCTTTGGGCACCTGGGCGATGGCAATATCCATTTCTGCGTGGGACCCGTGGCCGACAAAGCAGCCGTCAATAAAATTGTGTATGGTTTATTAGCAAAATACTCTGGTTCAGTTTCTGCTGAGCATGGGATTGGCTATGACAAAAAAGGCTATTTGAAACATAGTCGCAGCGACGCTGAAATCAACTTGATGCGCACCATAAAAACAGCTGTCGATCCAAAGGGCATTTTGAACCCCGGCAAAATATTTGATCTATAGACTTATCACACCCGTCAAAATACTCACAAACACCATTCCCCATGAGAGCAATAACAGCTTGGGGATGGTGTAACGCTGATGATCGGCCAAATCCAAACCACATAGCCCCACCAACAAAAATGTCGAGGGTGTCAGCGGGCTTACTGCAAAGCCAGTAGTCATCTGCCCTAACAAAGCAGCTTGAGCTATTTCTACTCCTGCAATACCAGAATGTTCAGCGACACTGGCCAAAACAGGTACTATGCCAAAATAAAAGGAATCAGGGTCAAACAATAAACTCATTGGCATTGCTACCAAGCCAATAATAATAGCTAACGAATCAGTCAAACCACTTGGGATAGCATGGGCACCTTGACTGGCCATTGCCTCGAGCATACCGGTGCCTTTTAATATGCCGTTAAATACACCAGCGGCAAACAAAATACCAGCCATTAACAACGCTGTTTTGGCGTGTTTATTTAGCACATCAGTTTGCTGTTCCAGTTTGGGAAAGTTCACTAACAACGCAATCACAGTGCCTAACATAAAAGCGATCATGGGTTTTAATACCCCTGACACCATTAACGACAACACCGCGAGGGTAGTCAAAACATTAATACCTAGGTGCAACCGCGAATCGATCGGTACAACAATTTTTTCATGACAATCTTTCACGGAAGGTGTAACTCGCTGCCCCAAAATGAAAGCGTATGCCACGATCATCAACAAACCACTTAGTTGCACCCATAGCATTGGCAAATAAACATCTAACACAGACAGTTCTAGCGCACTGGCTGCACGAATAGCGGGACCACCCCATGGCAGCATGTTGCATACCCCCGCAGTCATGGCCACTAAACAGGCCAAAATTCGAAGATCTAGGGCGAGTTTTTCATACAGCGGCTTCAAAGCGGGAATGGCGATAAGAAAGGTTGAAGCACCGGAGCCGTCCAGATGAACCAAGGCGGTAAGCAACACCGTGCCAGGAAATATTTTACGTGGATCATGCCCTACAACGTTAATGATAGCCGCCACGATGGGGTCAAACATCTTGGCTTCGTGCAGAATACCAAAAAACAAAATAGCAAAAATAAACATCACTGCCACAGGAGCGACTTTGCTAATACCTTGCCCAATAAAAGTATTAATTTCTAAACCAAAACCCATCAACAAGGCAATAAATATGGGGATAACGATCAATGCAACAAGCGCAGAAAAGCGCTTACTTAGGATCGCAAAAAGCACGAGTAGAATAGTCGCAAGCCCAGCAAATTCCATACTATTGTTCCGACAATAAACGTTTGCGTAATAACGCAACAGCAGCAACCGCCGCAGGTTTTACTGCGACTTTGTCTTCATCACCGATCACTTGCGTCATCACCACTACCGCTAACTGCAAATCTGGATCGACGAAAAAATGGGTATTACTAGAGCCACTCCAACCATACATACCTTCAGGCATTTTGCCTGCTTGTTCACTGGCAGACGTGCCAATCGCAAAGCCAAGCCCAAAGGGATAAGTCACCTGCCATTGAATATCTACTTCGGGATAAAACATACGATATACACTTCGAGGTTGTAAGATTTTTGTACCATCGAGGCTACCGCCATTGGCTAGCATCGTGGCAAATCGCAAGTAATCCTGCCCCGTACTCGCTAGCGCACCACCACCATCTAATAAACGATGCACATCGTTATAATCGGTATTTTGACGATCCTCTATGCGGGTCAAACCGTTTTCAGATAAGACATAATTTGAGACAAACCTGTCAAGGCGTTCACCGCGAACAAAAAAACTGGTCTCTACCATATTTAATGGCTTTAGGATGTTCTCTTGCAGGTAATCTTCTAAACTCTGCCCGCTGATGACTTCAATTATGCGCCCCAACACTGTGGTGGAATAACTATAATCGAATCTCTCACCCGGCTGACTTAACATGGGTGCCGCGGCTAGTCGCTCAACCAAGGTGGGCAAATCAGGTGCAGCCGGAGCATCTCCAACTAGACTTCCCACAGGTGTAAATCGTTTGACTCCATGTTTTCTATAGTATTGATGAACAGGAGTATTACCGGTGAAGTGATAAGTCAGCCCAGAGCTGTGGGTCAATAAATCGCGAATGGTCATTGGCCGACGTTGCGGCTCTAACTGCATATTCGCTAAGTCTCCTGAGACATATACCTGAGTACTTGCAAATGCCGGCAAGTACGTTTTAACCTCATCTGTTAAAGACAATAAACCTCTCTCTACTAACTGCATAATAGCCACGCTAGTAATAGGCTTTGACATGGAATACAGCCTGTAAATGGTTTCCTCAGGCAAGGCAGTTTGCTGTTCGATATCGAGCACACCATGCTGCGAGAACCAACGTTGCTGACCGTTTAATGACATCAAAATCATGCTATTGGGCAATGCCTGTGCAGCCACTTTTTCTGCTAGAGCACTATCTAAACGCTCTAACTCAGGCCATTCGTTAGCAAAACTCATATGAGCTATCGTTAATATGAGCACTAAGCAAAGTCTTTTCATGCAATCACTCCTTGCTCAAGCAAGTTCTGAATATCAGCTTCAGAATAACCAAGCTCCGCCAATATCTCTTGATTGTGTTCGCCTAGATGAGGTGCAAAGCGATCGTCACTTTCTGGCACACCATTGCTAAAGAAAGGGCTACGAACACTGCGTAACATGCCTTCGGTTGGATGGTGGGTTAACTTAAAAAAATCGACGTCGAGTAAATGACCTTCGGATAGCATGTCATCAAGAGTATTCACCGGGGTGAACGGAATATCGATTGCCTTTAACGCGACACACCACTCTTGTACCGTTTTTGCCGGCATGGCACTCGCCACCACCTGATACAACTCGTCGACACGTTGACTGCGCAGCACCGAATCCATTACCCATTCTTGGGTGGCAAGATCGTCCTCACCAACTAAGGTTAAAAAGTTTTTCCAATCTTTTGAGGTATAGGGTAAAAGCGCTATATAGCCGTCTTTACAGGGAAAAGGGCGACGATTGGGCGACTGCAGTCGCGCGTATCCCGTGCTACCTAAAGGCGGCTCAAAACTTTGCCCTGATAATTGTTCCGCCATCGCAAAGGCAACGGTTGCTTCAAACATCGGCGCTTCAATTTCACACCCCTGACCTGTTCGCGATTGATAAGCTATCGCCCCCAATACCGCCATTGCCAAATGCATGCCACCTACTTTATCGCTAACAATCGTTGGAAAAAAACGTGGTTCAC
>JALRIU010000109.1 GCA_023255355.1 Pseudomonadales bacterium
ATTTTGCACCATTATATATGAAAAAACCCTGCAAAAGTGCAGGGTTCCTTGAGGGCACGATGACTAGCTAAAATTAGTCGTCATTCATAACGCCAAGCAATGCCAACAAATTAACAAACAAGTTGTAAATGCTTAAGTATAAAGACACTGTTGCACGAATGTAATT
Organism: Pseudomonadales bacterium; assembly: GCA_023255355.1. Lineage (GTDB taxonomy): Bacteria > Pseudomonadota > Gammaproteobacteria > Pseudomonadales > JAHEIH01 > JAHEIH01. Next base: position 167 of record JALRIU010000109.1, read on the forward strand.
GGTCTCGCCGCCGTGAATAATACGACTTGTATCAAACAAAATCAGACCTGACATAATCAATACGATTAGGCCAGAACTTGCTAGCGAAAGAATAGGCATAGCCAAGAAGATATTCGCTAGGCTAGCCACCAATACCAAGATTAAACCTGTCATCAAGAAGCCGCCCATAAATGAAAAATCTTTACGGGTGGTTAGTGCATATGCAGATAGGCTTAAAAAGACGATCGCTGTGCCGGCAAGAGCTTGCATAACAAGTTGCGGACCATTAGGCAACGCTAAATAAGCATTTAACATTGGGCCAATTGAGGCGCCCATAACGCCAGTAAATGCAAAGATAGCGACAATGCCTTTGCTGCTGTCAGCGGTTGAATTGACCACAAACAATAGGCCAAAGCCGACTAGCATCAAAATTAAGGCAGCGCCGTGGCTTAAACCCATTGCCATAGAAGCACCTGCCGCAATAGCGCTAGTGAAAAGAGTCATACTAAGCAACCAGTAGGTATTGCGAAGTACTTTATTAATCTCGACACCAGAGCCGGTGGTTGAATAACTGCTGGTGAGTGGATTGTTTTGCATATCGGTCTCCATTAATTGATTAACCTACATAGATAATATAGGTACATTTTCAGTTTTCAAGAAAAATCGAAAAAATATCGTTCTTAATTCCTTATAAAATAAGGGGTTAAACCAGTTGGCTGGCCATCAATAAGATTCCTGCTACAGAGAAACTTAGGCGGCGACGCATAACCTGATATTCACTAGGCATGGCAGTAAGAGTGAAGCGAAGATCGATGCCATAGCAACCAATGTAAAGCAGGCCAAAAGCGATAAGCGCGACATCTGCACTGAGCATGAGTAGCAACCAACTTAGCAAGCTGGGAATAACGCTGTAGGTCAATAATGTTTGCCGTTGTGATATCGATAGCTCGTCTGCTTTGAGTCCAATCCCCCAATTTAAGGCCCCAACAAAGGTAATAATTAGCGCCGCATAAAAGCGAATTGCGTCAACCAGTGTTGCATGCCAGGGGTGCTCATCAGCAAACATAAGTAGCCCACCTAGCAGACCTACAAAAGGCAGCAAACCGCCATAACCCAGGTGTTTGATATGAGGAATAAGTTCTTTTTGCATAATGTGTCCTTATAAACGATTAATGCCAACCGAGCAGGCAGCGATTCGGCTCAAATGGCAGTAGGGCAGGCCAGACTCATCGTGCCAACGGTTAAAGGTATCTTGTATTTTCTGATGATCGCGTTTACTCGTTGGATTGTCTGCAATATCAACGCCGCATGCTTGGATGGCAGCGACGACATCGCCTGTCATAACAAAACCATCTTTGCCGGCGTGACGCAAAAACCATTGGCCGGTGTTGCCACCAAGTCGCGAGCCGTGCTTTTTCATATGAGCTAAAAGCCCAACAAAATCACTACTAGGCCATTCAGCAAGAAAGTTACCAAAACTGCCGTGCTGGCGTTGAATATCAAATATGTAAAGTACATTGTCATACACCGCTTTGATTTTTTGCGCGTGGCGCACAACTCTTCTATCGGATTGATAATTTTCCCATTGTTCGGGTGAAAGCATGGATAGGGTGGTTGGATTAAATCCAAAGAATGCCTCTTCAAACTGTGGCCATTTATTGGCGATGACTTTCCAGTTAAAGCCAGCGTTATTTATAGATTGCGTCATTTTGCTGAGATAGCGGTCATCGCCTTGTTGGCGGAGCTGCTCATTAGTCGCAAAGCTAGGTAAAAGCATTTCTAATTGGTTTTTGCCGCCTTTACGTTGTTCGGCGCGGGCACGAATGGTTTGAAATTGCATAGTCGTCTCTCTTTTTGATTCTACGAAAAGCTATGGTAGAAAGACCAGTATTGAATTGTTCTGTTGGGCCTAATATTAAATTTCCAGAAAAAGTCCTAATCTCTGCTAATAAGACAAGAGATATAAATTTTGCAGCACAATTGATATACACTGAAAAAATAAATTATAACTAGGAATTCTCAATGGCAGAACAGCACACATATTTATCTTTTACCTCTCACCTGCGTGATCTTATTGATAAACAACCGATGACCTCCCTGCAAATTGGTGTGGTATGGGTGTGTTTCGTATTGAACA
>JALRIU010000113.1 GCA_023255355.1 Pseudomonadales bacterium
CATTTGTTCCGTCATCGGAAGCGATTGCAGTAATAAAGCTATCTCCTGGAACTAAGCCGTGTGCATTTGCAAATTCAACTTCGATGGTTGCTAACGCACTAAACCGGCATAAAACAGTGACAGACCAGGAATGGTCATGAAAAGAACCAATGCGGTTGAGGTTAGCATCCAAGCAGTATTACCTGAATCAACTTGCGCAAAAGTCGCTGGAGCGACAGCTAAAAGTGCCATCGCCGAAGAGAATTTTTTTAACATATCAAACTACCTAATACTAGAGGGCTTCTGGGCCAGACTCGCCAGTGCGGATACGAATTGCTTGTTCAAGCGATGTAACAAAAATTTTACCGTCACCAATTTTGCCAGAATTCGCGGCTGTACTGATTGCTTCTATTACTTGATCAAGTAAATTGGCAGCAATAGCGATTTCAATTTTAACTTTAGGGATAAAATCAACGACGTATTCAGCACCGCGGTACAATTCGGTGTGACCCTTTTGGCGTCCGAAGCCTTTGACTTCTTGAACGGTCATCCCATGAACACCGATATCAGACAGTGCTTGTCTAACATCATCTAACTTAAATGGTTTGATAATGGCGGTAACCAATTTCATAATTTTGTCCTATATTATTTATGAAAACTTATACAAAAGTTTTCTGAATTCAGCCGATAAACCCAATATAGGTATCAACATCGAAATTTTGTCACAGGTGTTTTACTAACACAACTATGACATCTCATATTAGCGAGGCCATAATTATGGAAGCTCATATTTGCGAACAACCTCGATCTATTAAACAACTTTTATTATGCGGTTTGGGCTGGCTCTCGGTAGCACTGGGGGTGGCGGGTATACCCTTGCCTCTGCTGCCAACTACTCCCTTTTTACTGTTGGCAGCATGGTGCTTTGCACAATCCTCTCCTGCGTTCCACCATTGGTTAATTACACACCCGAAACTTGGCCCTATGGTCAACCCTTGGCGGGAAGGTAAAGGGCTCCCCAAACAAGTCAAAATTCGGATTATCATTACCATGATTACGACAATGACAATTAGTGCTGTTATTGTTGCTAGGCTGAGTGCGAGCTTAGTTCTTTTTTGTACCGCTGTTGCCGTTAGCTACTATATCCTCAAACAACCCGACCTGATTCCAGAAAACACACCAATTAGCGATTGATTTTACAAGCCCACGTCTCTTTTTTTTGGTATATTCTGTCATTCGACCAAATTTTAGAGACGCATTTGAAAAAGCTACCTACTAAAAATGACATTCGCTGCGAGATGCAAAAACAGATCAATGAGTTTTTGCAGCGCGGTGGCGAGGTAAAAAATATCGCCCAAGGTGTAAGTGGTCGAACCCAGGCTGATGGTGCATTTCGAACCAATCATACGGTGTTTCAACCTCGATCCGAGGAGCGTACATTTGTACCTGAGGTCATCGCAGCTTTAGAAGAACGCACTCGGCAAATGAAACAACCACCAGTCACCCCAAGCAAAAAGAAACGCAGCCCTAAAAAAGTCCCCGTTTATGACGATTTTGGGGAAGTCCTGCGTTATGAATGGAAGGATGAGTGAGGGTTAGTGATGAGTTCTTAGTGCTGAGTGCTCAGAACTCAGCACTCACGACCACGCCCCTACATCTTAGACTTTACAAACTTAGTAGGTGCCGCCTGTAAGGGATCATCTGGCCAATAATGCTTGGGATATCTTCCTTTCATGTCTTTTTTAACGTCATGGTAGGCGTTTTGCCAAAAGCTTGCTAAATCGGCAGTCACTGCTAGGGGCCGTTGCGCCGGCGATAACAAATGCACAGTTAGCCCGAGCTTGCCATTGGCAATCCTTGGTGTAGCAGGACAGCCAAACATTTCTTGCATTTTGACTGCTAGTATTGGGCGATCACCAGAGTAATCTATGTCAACCTCACGCCCTGTTGGCACCCCAATACGTTTTGGTAAAAACGCATCCAAATACTGCTGTTGTTGCCAATCAAGTTGTGATTTCAAGGCTTCATAAACGTTAACCTTTTGTAACTGCTTGGCTGAAGTAACTCCATCTAAATAAGGCCACAACCACTGCTCTAGATTATTCAGCAACGCTTGCTCATCCATGCTTGGCCAATCGCTGTGTTCAGCTGCTACTGTTTGCGCAATCATTATACGAGAACGTAATTGGATAGCTTGTTCGCTCCAGTTCAGCACAGTTAAACCTTTTTTTACGATCCAATATAGTAGCGCCTGTTTGACTTGATCGGCGCTAGGCTGAGGTCGCTTTTGCCGATTTATCACCAGCGTGCCAATCATGTCGCGTTGTTCTGCAATAATCGATTCTGTCTTATCGTCCCATTCGTTATAGCTAACTTCTTTAACTAGATGCGCCAAGCTACCTTTAAAGCTTGTTGACTCAAGCTGTAATGCTAAATAAATCCTATCTATAGCATTGCCGGCATGCCCGCCAAGATCAGCAACAACGATATATTCAGCGGCTGACAAACTATCCCCTTCTGGTAGCTGAACGCCGCGACCATTGGCAAGTTTATATTCGGAAAGCTTAGTACCCCGCTGCTGAGCAATTCGATCGGGAAAGGCCAACGCCAATATTTCAGCTGCAGAAATAGCACTATCTTGTTTGTTATTAGGCACCAAGGAAGTCAGTCGCTTTATGCGCTGCCAATAGCGAGAGGCATGTTTAGCAGATTTATCTAACCAGGCAAGACGCAACTCTAAATCAACCGAGGAATGCCTTATTGGGTCACGCTCCTCTAACAGTGTAATGAGCTTTGCGGCGGTCTCAACTACTCCCTTCTCACCGGCACGAATCAGCATCAATCCAAATCTTGGATGCACGGGTAACTGCGCGACTTTTTGACCGAGGGTAGTTAACGAAGCGTCAGAATCATCACTGCTTAGTAAACCCATCGTAAATAGTAATGATCTAGCACTATTAAAAGCGGCTAGCGGTGGTGGTGTGACCCACATTAGTTCATCAACCTCTGCAACGCCCCAGCCCAACATCAACATCACTAGCGGCATCAAATCAGCTTGCAGAATATCAGGCTCATCATGCTGATTGAGTTGTGATTGTTGTTGCTCTGTCCATAGGCGATAGCACACACCTGGACCAAGGCGCCCCGCTCTTCCGGCCCGCTGAATACTGGATGCCTGCGAAATTCGTTGAGTATGCAAACGACTCATCGCAGAACGGGGATCAAAGCGTGAAACCCTCGCCCAACCACTATCAATAACAACAGATACGCCATCGATGGTTAAACTTGACTCTGCGATATTCGTCGCTAATACAATTTTTCTAATACCCTCAGGACTGGGTTCTATGGCCTTGCGCTGCTCTTGTAATGACAGCATACCGTGCAAAGGACACAACATTAGATCGGATCGCTGTTGATAGCTGCTTTGCAATTGCTGATACACAGCATCGATTTCAAACTGCCCTGCCAAAAAAACTAAAATCGACCCCTGTTGTTCATTAACTGCCTTTTCGATCAGCACACAGGTATTAACAACGACGCTATCTCGGTTTGACGCTTGCGCAGTATAAATGACATCAATGGGATAATTTCGCCCACCACAGGACACTAACGGACATTGCAACACATCACTCAAAGACGCTAGCTCGAGGGTTGCTGACATCACTAGAAGCTTGAGGGGAAGATCATCTCTAAACAGTTCATTCGCATGAAGGCAGAGCGCCAGCGCAATATCGCTATCAAGATTGCGTTCGTGAAATTCATCAAAAATAACCAACCCAACACCAGCTAGACTGGGGTCATCTAACAACATGCGGCTAAAAACACCCTCGGTAACCACTTCGATACGGGTTTTCGATGAAACATTTGTATCTTGTCGCATACGATAGCCGACGGTTTGACCACATTTTTCACCAAGCGCTGACGCCATAAATTCAGCCGCATTGCGGGCAGCTATCCTGCGTGGTTCTAACAAAATGATTTTTTGATCAGCAAGCCAATCTTGCTTTAAAAGCGCCAAAGGCACGCGGGTTGTTTTACCTGCACCGGGTTCGGCTTGCAAAATACAGCAATGCTGTTGAGCCAGATGTTCTATTAGCTCATCTAGGACGGTGTCGATCGGTAGTGATAAGACTGAGGTTGAATGCGTCATAGCAAAAGATTTTACGTCAAGCCAAGAGGCTAATCTACAATATAAATTATTGATACATACGGTTATCGTGGGGTGCGATATTTTAGATAAGGTCTATACTGAACAAAAAGGACACGCCAATGCCAACACAATATCAAGTCGTCTTTAACGGCACACTAAAAGCGGGATCTAATGCACAAGATGCGAGCAACAAGCTCGCTGCATTATTTAAGACGGATGCAAATAAATTTGACAATTGGTTCAGTGGAAAAGCCATTATCGTCAAAAAAGATCTTGAACTGGAACAAGCAAAAAAATATGTGCTTGCTCTGCAAAACGCCGGTTTAATCGCTGAATACCAAACCCAAGTTATTGCAGCCCCTTCATGGAATATCGCTGCATTAGGTAGCGACGTATTGCGGCCCGATGAAATACCTGCAATGGATGTCGTCAATATCGACATCAGCGCCCTGCGCGCCATGGATAATAGTGAACTCGATTTAACACCGCCAGAAAATCCTCCGGTATCAACACCTGATACAAACCATCTAGATGTGCTACCACCAGGTGAAATTGAAAACCTACCAGATCTTCGTAAACCACTTACCCCCGATATAAGTAAACTCTCTATCGTTGCTATCAAATGACAAAAGTTTGGTGTTCACCTATACATCTGCGTAAAATATCGTTTTAATTTTTTGCTGTTAGAGAATACCCATGTTAGCCAACCCCAATGTTATTGGAACACCCGGCGTTTTAAGACGTTTGGCCACCCTTGTTTATGACAGTTTTCTAATTTTTGCCTGCTGTCTCGTTACAGGCGGTATTGTGGTCGGTGGCAAAATTGCAACGATGAGTGCAACAGATATCGAATTCATGCGCAGCCACGGCCAGCGCGCCATCAATGGCCCTATAGAAAGCGCCATTTTATTTACTGTTTGTCTAATGACTGTGTTTTATTTTTATGCGTATTTCTGGCGTAAGACTGGTCAAACATTAGCAATGCAAGCCTGGCGTACACGCTTGATATCAACACGAGGCAATGCAAAACCCACTTGGTCGCAATGTATCGTTAGATTCGTCGTTGGCTTTTTTGCTTTTAGTCTTGCTGGACTTGGGTTTCTTTGGATATATACCAACAGCGAACGGAAATCATGGCAAGATCTGGCGTCTGGCACCGAACTACAGCTGCTAGAAAAGAAAAAGTAGCTTAACGTACCTTACTTAAAAGCCACATTCCTAAGATAAGACACAACCCCGCCGGCACGAGGGCTGCATAAATAGGGTCAAACCCGAAGACCTGCGCCGCTGGTCCAAGCATATTTTGAATGGTTTGAAATACAATACCGAATATAGCCCCGGTAAAAATACGAAAACCCATAGTGACTGAACGCAAAGGACCAAACACAAAAGAGATCGCCACCACGACCAAGCTAAACGTGGTTAATGGTTGGAGGGCTTTTTTCCAAAAAGCAATAAAGTACTCAATGCTGTTTTGACCTTGCTCTTGCAAATAATGAGCATATTGCCACAAGCCTGTTAACGGCAGACTTTCTGGCGAGACAATTACCACCGATAACAACTCTGGAGTGATTTCACTATCCCATCGCAAAACATCATACTCAACCGCATCGGTTTGCATATCACCTAGAGTGGTCTCTACAACGCCCTCTAATACCCAATGATCACCCTGATAGGTTGCGCGATCACTGTAGGCGGCGGTGCGAAGATTGTGGTTTTCGTCAAAGGTATAATGCGAAACACCATAGAGTACGCCATTAGGCTGCACTACTGAAAAATGCATAAAGGTATTGCCCTCTCGTGTCCAAACGCCACCTTTAGTAACATATCCCCGATCACCATAGAGCGAAAGCGCCTTTTTTGATTCTGCAATTTGCTCTGTGGCAGGCACTATATATTGGCCTAACAAAACACCTAACAGGGCCATGATTGCGACAGGCTTTAGCACCAGAAACACGATCCGATAAATGCTCACACCTGCAGCACGAACTATGACAAGCTCGCTGGTAGATGTGAGTGAACCTAAGCCAAATAAACAACCCACCAAACAGGCAAATGGAATATATTCATATACCATCGCTGGCAGGCGAGTAATGCTGTAAACCATGGCCTGCAGTGTCTGATACTGCGCTTCTAAACGCCCCATCTGATCGATGACTTCAGAAATAAAAGTCAGCCCAACGATCACTAACAGGGTCATGAAGATTGCCCCATAGATATGCGTAGCAATGTAGCGATTTATCAAATTCAAACGACTCTGTCCCTTTGCGTCAGACCTAAGCAAAAAGACAAAATACCGTTGTCATCCTGCACTAGGAGCATTAAGCTGATATGCAGTTAACATTATTACTCAATCTCATGCCAAAGTCTTTGGAGAAAGTATGGATTTTTCAATCAAATTTACCGAAAAACTACAAAATTTACGAACTGACTGCCTCATTGTCGGTGCTTATCAAGGCGGTAAATTGGGTCCACGTGCTGAATTAGTCGATAACGCTTGCGATGGATTAATCAGTAAAATCTTGAAGCAAGGCGATATTAAAGCCAATTTAGGTGAAACGCTTCTGCTTCCAACCGCACCGGGTTTGAAAGCCAAACGAGTATTGATCATTGGGCTCGGTGACGGCAAAAAACCCTTGTCGGCGTCTGACACCCAAAAACTTTTCAACAACCTATATAGTGCTGTACTCAAGACACCCTCGACCGATTGTGCTATCAACTTGGAACACATCGAGACTGACGGCCAAGACTCAGACTGGCAATTAAGCTTGCTTGGCCAATTAGGGCAATACTCACAATATCAATACACCCAAACAAAGTCAGAGAAAGAACTTAAATGTAAATTGACGAGTATCACCGTTTTGAGTCCATTAAAGGTGGGTAAAAATGACCAACTTGCACTCGATAAGGGCAAGGCTATTGGTATTGGTAGTAATGCCGCGCGCGAACTTGGTAATTTACCTGGCAACATCTGTACCCCAAGCTTTTTGGCAGAACATGCTGAAAATTTAGCTAAGCAGTACGCCAACCTCAAATGCAATGTTCTCGGTGAGAAAAAGATGGCCACCCTAGGTATGCATTCGTTGCTTTCTGTAGGCCGCGGCAGCGCCCAAGAATCCAAACTCATCGTGCTGGAATATAAAGGTGGCGCCAAGAATCAAGCGCCCGTTGTGTTAGTAGGTAAAGGCATCACGTTCGACACCGGTGGCATCAGTCTCAAGCCTGGCGCCGCGATGGATGAAATGAAATTCGATATGTGTGGTGCTGCATCGGTTCTTGGCACGATGCAATCATTGGCCGAAATCAAGCCAAAAATCAACGTGATTGCTGTTGTTGCTGCCGCCGAAAATATGCCAAGCGACTGTGCGACAAAACCTGGAGATATCGTGACTTCGATGTCAGGTAAAACTATCGAGATTCTTAATACCGATGCCGAAGGCCGCCTGGTTCTGTGTGACGCACTCACCTATGCTGGCCGTTTCAAACCCGCTGCTGTAGTCGATGTTGCCACACTCACTGGGGCTTGTGTTGTTGCACTTGGTAAAGTCGCAACAGGGCTTTATGCCAACAAGCAAGCCTTAGCTGATGAATTATTAGCGGCGGGCGAAAAAGCACTAGACCGTGCTTGGCAAATGCCATTATGGCAAGAATATCAATCGTTGCTTGATTCAAATTTCGCTGACATTGCCAATATTGGTGGCCCCCATGGTGGCAGTATTACCGCAGCGTGTTTCTTGTCCCGCTTTACAGAAGAATATGAGTGGGCTCATTTGGATATCGCTGGTACAGCTTGGCATAGCGGTGGTAACAAAGGCTCGACAGGTCGCCCAGTGCCGCTACTCACCCAATTTGTCCTCAACAGAGCCAGTGCATGACCAACGTAGACTTTTACATCTTAGATAGTACTGATGACGAGGCTAGATTGCATCTAGCCTGTCGTTTAGTAGAAAAGGCGTATAGCCAAGGCCACCAAGTGTTCGTTCACTGCGCAAACCAAGATCTTGCTGAGCAATTCGACACACTGCTTTGGAACTTTAAAGATTCAGCGTTTATTCCCCATAGTAATCTCCACCAACAACAAGACGCCAATGTACAAGTGTTGATTGGCGCAGAACCGCCCCATCATAGCCATGACCTAATGATTAACATTGATAAAACGGTACCGGGTTTTGTTGGTCGGTTTAGCCGAGTACTAGAAGTGGTTTGCCAACACCCTGATTGGGTTGACGCTGGGCGTAATAATTTTAGACATTACCGCGATGTTGGTTACCCACTAAAACACCACAAACTCGCTGGTTAATTTCAGCGAGTTTTTTCAACTTTATCCTTCTTGTAAGCCAACTAATTCGTTATAATCTTTAGCTTTTCTGAGCACATCAGGCACAAGCATAAGGTAAAAATGGATAAGACATACCAACCCCAAGATATCGAAACAAATTGGTACAAATTCTGGGAAGAAAGCGGTTTCTTCGCCCCACAAGGTGGCGATAACAGTTACTGTATTATGATCCCCCCGCCGAATGTCACCGGTAGTCTTCACATGGGGCATGGCTTCCAAGAGGCCATCATGGACGCCTTGATCCGTTATCACCGCATGAAAGGCGATAATACGCTTTGGCAGGTAGGAACTGATCACGCAGGTATTGCCACTCAAATGGTAGTAGAGCGCCTGCTTGACGCAGAAGGTGTTTCACGCCACGACCTTGGCCGCGAAAAATTCATTGAACGTATCTGGGAATGGAAACACGAGTCCGGTGGTCGCATTACTCAACAGTT
>JALRIU010000132.1 GCA_023255355.1 Pseudomonadales bacterium
ACCTGGATCGTCAGCGCGCATACAGGCTTCGCCTACTAAGAACGCATTGACATCATGGCCACGCATCGCTGCAACATCATCTATCGTTAAAATACCACTCTCGGTCACGACAATTCGATCTTTGGGAATATCATTCAACAAGCGATAGGTAGTCTCTAGCGTGACTTCAAAGGTATGTAAATTGCGATTATTGATACCAACCAATGGTACTGGAAGCCGCAATGTGCGTTCTAATTCCTCATCATCGTGAACTTCAATCAACACATCCATACCAAGTTCGGTCGCTTGGTAATACATATCTTCCATCCGACTTTGCTCGAGCGCTGAGACAATAAGTAAGATGCAATCAGCATGCATAGCAGCAGCTTCTAAGACGTGATAGTCATTGATTAAGAAGTCTTTGCGAATCACTGGCAGTGAGCAGGCGGCTCTTGCTTGTTGTAAATAGGCAGCAGCACCTTGAAAGAACTTTTCGTCGGTCAAAACCGATAGGCATGCTGCGCCACCATCTTGGTAGCTTTTAGCAATATCAGCGGGTATGAAATTTTCTCTAATGACGCCTTTGCTAGGCGAAGCCTTTTTGATTTCTGCAATAACACCCGCTTGGCCAGCAGCAATTTTATTTTTAAGTGAGGCGAAAAAACCTCGACAAGGATCACGATCTGCGGCACGAGCTTTTAGATCAGCAGCAGGAACTTTACGTGAATTAACCTCAATTTCTAGGGCTTTATGATCGAGGATTTTTTTGAGAATGGTAGGGGTATTCATGAATTGTGTCTTAAAAGCTGTTTGAGCGTGTGGCAAGTTCTTCTAATTTTAAAAGTGCTTTACCGCTAGATAGTGTGGATTGTGCCAAAGCAACACCAGCCTTAAGACTGTTGCAAATATCGGCTGCATAAAGTGCTGCACCTGCATTGAGTGCCACCATGTCGGCAGCAGGCCCAGGCTTGCCGGCCAGTACGTCTTTAATGATGGCAAGGCTTTCAGTGGCGTTGGCAACGACCAGTTTATCCAATGAGCTGGATGTGAGCCCTACATCTTCAGGGATAATAGAGTACTCACTAATTTCGCCATTATTGAGTTCAACAATGTGACTTTGGCCTGCAATACTGAGTTCATCTAAGCCCTCATTCGAGTGAACCACTAATACATGACGGCTACCAAGGCTTTGTAGTACTTCGGCAATGGGACGACACCATTTTTTGTCATAGACACCAAGTAGTTGGTGTTTAACTCCGGCAGGGTTTGTCAACGGCCCAAGAATATTGAAGAGTGTGCGTGCTGCTAATTCCTTGCGGGCAGTGATAGCGTGTTTCATGGCACTGTGATGATTGATGGCAAACATAAAGCCAACACCAACCTCGTTAATACAGTCGGCTACTTGAGTTGAGTTTAGGCTAAGGTTTACCCCCGCAGCTTCTAATAAATCGGCTGCACCACTGCTAGAGCTAACTGAACGATTGCCATGTTTTGCAACGTGCGCGCCTGCCGCAGCGGCAACGAAAGATGAAGCGGTAGAGACGTTGAAAATTTTAGCGCCATCGCCACCAGTACCTACGATATCAACGGCGTTGGGGATATCAATTGTCACGGGTGTTGCAAGTTCGCGCATGACACTAACGGCTGCTGCGATTTCATCGACGGTTTCACCCTTCATACGAAGTGCAATCAGTAATCCTGCAAGCTGGGCGTCGGTTGCTCCACCGGTCATGACTTGGGTCATAACAGTGTGCATATCGACTCTACTTAATGAATAACCTTCGAGAATTTGATTGATCGCCTGTTTGATATCCATTTGCTTAGCCCTTTAAAAAATTTGCTAATAGATCATGGCCGTGCTGCGTCAAAATTGACTCTGGATGAAATTGAACGCCTTGAATATCTAGCGTTATGTGTCGAACACCCATGATTTCTTCCATGCTGCCGTCTTCATTTTCTGTCCAAGCAGTAATCTCAAGACAGTCAGGAAGGCTTGCTTGATCGATAACAAGG